>NZ_BJXB01000008.1 GCF_007990775.1 Deinococcus cellulosilyticus NBRC 106333 = KACC 11606
GATGGTTCCCACGTTCACGTGGGGCTTGGTGCGTTCAAACGTACCTTTAGCCATGATTCCTCCAAGCGGTGGGCTTTTGCGGTGCTAACCCACATTGGCTTCTGATAAAGAATTAACGTCTGACCTTAGCACGGGTCAAGACGCCCGAATTTCAACTTTACCACTTGGGGTGCATGGATGCAAGTCATGCTGGATAAGAAAAAGCCCTGGGCCGCCCAGGCACACAATTTCTCAGAGAATATGCTGGTACTCTGTGTGTAACACTTTGCATAGTGCTACGTTTTCTCCTCTTCCTGCTGCAACGTCCCGAGTGTGCGCGAATGGAGGTTTGGAACATGCGTCAGCCCAGAAGACTCACTCCCAGTCCTTTCAACAAACCCGGTGCGCCTTTCATCCTGTACCCTGCCTATCACATGACCACCATTCTGGACACCCAGGAACAGGTGGAGCAGGTGAAGGCAAAACTGCTGGAAGCTGGATATGCACCGGAAGCCATTGCAGTGTTCTCAGGTGAAGCGGCCCTGCGTCACATCGATCAGGATGGACGCAAACACGGGTGGATCGCCCGCTTCCTGCGCAATGTGCAGGATTACGTGGCAGATGAAACCCAGATTTTAAAGAAGTACCAGCAAGCCTGCTTGCAGGGGAAACATGTGATGTACATTCATGCAGGCACACCAGGCACCAAAGCCACGGTGAGGGACATCCTCAGGGCCCACGGGGCTTATGAGACCCATTTCTTTGGCCCATATGTGATGGAAGATTTCTAGGGCACTGTCAGGCCACCTGCCTGCAGCACTCCACCCTCAACCCGGCAGATGACCGGGTTGATTTTCTGCTGGGTCAGATCAGAAGCAGGTCCCAATGCCTCAGGCCACGCCTACATGAAATGACCTAATGTCTCCCATCACACAATTTTCAGCGAGAAATCGGTATGCTGATTTCATGAATGCGGCACCCCGAAAATTGAGCTGGACCATTTCCACACTGCATTTCTTTACCATTGCCAATCTTGCTGCAGGCGCACTGTTCATGCTGACAGGGACTGGAATTCTGCAGGCCCTGGTGGAGCTCTACCCCATTTTTGGCTGGCTGGCCTATGGAAAACTGCAGGCCTCCTGCATTGCTGTGCTGCTGACCAGTGCCCTGATGTGTCAGGTGGGCGTGTATGCCCTTTCCAGCCGCAAATCCTGGGCCTGGATGCTCTCCATGACGTTGCTGGTCCTGATGGCCCTGGGGTGGAGTGCTGGAGGCCTCACCCTGCTGGTGGCCGGAGTGGGGATTTATGGACTTCTGGATGGCAGGACCCGCAAATGGCTTTCCATGGAACCTGAAGAGGTTCCTGCTCCAGTGATGGCAAGACCCAAAACCATCAGGCTGGACTGAAAACCACAAGAGGGCAGATCAATGATCTGCCCTCTCAGGTTACAGGGCCTCAAAGGTCCAGAAGCGGTATTTATCACAGGCAAAATGCGGTGGAATTTCCACCGGATGAGCATTCCAGTGGGTCTCCAGAATGAAGGTCTCTGGATGGTCCACACTGCGCAGCACAAAACCGAAGTCACACTCGGGATACTGTATATAAGTGCTGCGCATCTCTCTGAGGTCAGGGGTCACGTCACTCTGGCTGTGGAATTCCTGATACAGCACGTATTTCATGTGGTCCTCCTGTCTGGAGATACCGTTTAAAGGGTCCTCCAGAGGTACCAGCTGGCATAGCTGCGGTAAGGGCTCCAGCGCATGGTCACTTCATCCAGGTTGGATTCACCATACAGGTTTGCAAAGGCCCGTTTCAATGCTCCATCTCCCAGAGAGTAGATGTCTTCTCTGCCCAGGCCGAACATGAGGAACATCTCCACCGTCCAGCGCCCAATGCCCCAGATGGGCAGCAGTTGCTCAATGATCTCTTCATTGGAGAGGGGGTCCAGCCCATCGAAGTTCACCTTGCCTTCCAGGGCGGCATCACTGAGGGCAAGCAGGGTTTTGGATTTGGCATTGGAAAGACCACACGCCCTCAGGGCCTCGGCAGTGTGGTGACGGAGCAACTCAGGCAGGAGGCCTCCAGTTAAAGCCACCACACGCTTTTCGATGGCATCTGCCGCCTTGCCCGAAAGCTGCTGACCAATCACAGAGCTAGCAAGAACCGTAAAGGGTCGATCATGACGGGATTTCAGAACCTCTGGGGGTGGTCCCACTTTTTCAATGACGGCCCCCAGGATGGGGTCCAGAGACAGATGGTCCATGATGATTTTTGTTTTGGACATAATTTCAGTATAAGCGGTCAGCTCTCAGCCGTCAGCCATCAGCAAAAACAACCTGCAGGAGGGTCTCTGACAGGCCAAAGCATCAGAGAAGTTGTCATTTTGCTTCTTCAGAAACTGCATGATTGAGTCCTTGAGCGAATGCCAAAAAAGGAGGAGCAAATCTTGTTCCTCCCCGTTTTAAGCTGATCACTGACGGCTGACCGCTATCTGCCAAACGGCATCTTGGGCATGCCCTTGCCGCCCTTGCCCATCCCCATGCGCTGCATGACCTTCATCATGTCCTTCATCTGGTCGTGCATTTTCAGCAGGCGGTTGACCTCCTGCACAGTGCGCCCTGAGCCTGCAGCAATGCGCTTGCGGCGCTGACCGTTGATGACTTTGGGGTCCCGGCGTTCACGGAGGGTCATGGACTGGATGATGGCCTCAATCTGCTTGAGTTGTTTTTCATCCACATTGAAACCCTCAGGGAGCATTTTGCTCATGCCTGGAATCAGTTTCATGATGTCGCCCAGAGGTCCCATCTTGCGCAGGTTCTTCATCTGCAGCAAGAGGTCTTCGAGGTCGAAATCGGTGATCTTTTTGTTGGGGTCCATGGCAGAAAGCTCTGCCTGCTGGGCACGCTCGATCAGGGTGAGCACATCGCCCATCCCGAGGATGCGGCTTGCCACACGGTCAGGGTAGAAAGGCTCCAGACCTGTGATCTTCTCGCTGACCCCGGCAAAGTAGATGGGTTTGCCAGTCACAAAACGGGCAGACAGTGCAGCACCCCCACGGGCGTCACCGTCCATCTTAGTGATGATCAGGCCCGAAAGGTTCACCCGTTTGTCGAAAGTCTCGGCCACGTTCAGGGCTTCCTGACCGGTCATGGCATCCACCACCAGCAGGGTTTCGGTGGGGTTCAGTGCTGTTTTCAGGTCTGCAAGCTGGTCCATCAGGTTTTCGTCGATCTGCAGACGGCCTGCGGTGTCCACAATCACCAGATCCCGGAAGTCTTTCTGCAGGTATTCTTTGACCCTTTGCTGGGTGACGTGCGGAGGCTCGTTGTCCTGCACTTCCAGCACAGGCACACCCACCTGATTGCCCAGCACTTTGAGCTGTTCGCGGGCAGCAGGACGCTGGGTGTCCGCAGCAACCAGCAGCACACGACGGCCTTTGCCTTTGTAATGGGCAGCCAGTTTGCCTGTGGAAGTGGTCTTCCCTGCTCCCTGCAGACCCACCATGAACCAGACGTTGTTCTCGGTTTTGAGCTGGGGTTGCTGGGCACTGCCCCCGAGGGTTTCGATCAGTTCATCGTGAACGATCTTGACGACCTGCTGGCCTGCATTCAGGCTGGTCAGCACATCCTGTCCAACGGCTTTTTCGGAGACACGGGCCACGAAGTCCTTGGCCACGTTGAAGTTCACATCTGCTTCCAGCAGGGCCATGCGGATCTCGCGCATGGCAGCTTTCACCTGAGCTTCGGTCAGGCGTCCCTGCTGACGCACATTGTCCAGAATGTCCTGGAGTTTCTTGCCTAACGACTCAAACATGCTTTCCAGTGTACAGGGTTGAGGTGAGGGTGCACAGTGAAATGCTCAAGATTGTTGAGGAGGGACAGGGTGCTGGCGGCAGATGCAGTTCCCTTGCTCATCGCCGAGAGCCGGCGGCCCAGTGCGACCCAGCCGCCTGGGGAGCACGTATTCAGGGCCAAGACAGAGCCGAGAGCGTATAGTGCTTTAGCCTATGCATACTGTCAACTCCATACTGCTGCCAAAGCATGCCAGTTTGCCCTCGGCTCTCGGCCCTTGGCCCTCGGCTATTTGGTCAGCCACACCCGCAGCCACTTGTTGATGTTTGGCATCACCAGGTAGGTCATCAGGACCACCACAATGACCGAGCTGAAAAATTGCCGCACCACAAAAGGCATTCCTGAGAACCAGTGGGGCCCCACCCAGGCCATCACCAGACTGAGCGGAAAGAGACCAAGCATCACGGCCACCACCTGCTTGTGTTGCGGAGGGGTCTTGAGCACAGGAGCAGTGGGAGGGGTGAACCAGTATTCCAGACCTGGAATGATGTTCATTCGGGGTTCACCCTGAATCATGGGCTCTGAGCGGTCCAGCCATTCCTGGCGTTCCGGAGACTCCTGCCAGTTCTTGAAGTTGTCGTAGGAGTCAAAACGGATGATCATGGTGTACTCGGGGGCGGCCCCATCCACCGGACGGATCACCCCGACCCCAAGGTGGCCAGGATACTTCTGGGCAATTTCTCCAAAGCCTTTGACCCAGGCTTCAAATTCAGCAATGCGGTCTGGTCGAACGAGTCTGGAAACGGAAAAGGTCACTGCGCCCTCTTGCATGGGCACATTGTAGCGGGATTGCTGCAGGAAAAAGCCTCACTGTGAAATTCCAGCCCTCAGGCTTCCACAAGATCTGCAGCTTCCAGTCCTGCTTCCTGTTCTGCTGCGGATTTTTTGGGCATGGGAGGCTCCCAGCCTTCGGTGAGTTGCTTGTGCATCTCACGGATGGCCTGCACCACCACCTCAGGCTGATCCATGATCACCTGGTGACCGCTCTTTTTGGCCACCATCATGCGGGCGCGGGTGGAAAGTTTCAGCAGACGTTCCTGGGCCTCCACCATGATCTTTTCAGTCTCCCTGAGGAGTTTGGGGGCGTCTTTTGAGACTTCATGCCCGTGACGAATGACGGTCAGGGGAAGATCGCCCAGGCTGCTTTCCCTCTCTGCTTCTGTCACTGCGTCCGCCACGATGGAGAGTTCCGTCAGGTAGGTTCTGGCAGATTTTCTCAGGAAGAACATGTTGATCAGGGCAAATTTGGTTTTCCAGGGAATTTCACCCAGAGGCTTGAGCATCAGGGGATAAATCAGGTTGAGCTGAGCTATCCACAAAGGGAACCCCAGACGAATCAGTCTGTGACGCAATGCGGCCCGTTGAGACTGACGGTGCAGGCGTCCCTTTTTGCCCTTCCAGACCGTGGCCGAGTCCACCAGAATCATGCCTGCCACTTCATCTGGATACTTCTGGGCGTAAATCCGGTTGACCACGCCACCAAAGGAGTGACCCACCAGCACATAGGGAGGTCTGACATCTGCCGCCTTGAGCAAATGGTGAAGTTCCTCCACCAGACACTCCATGGTGCATTTCCCAGAGCGGTTGTCGCTCCAGCCGTACCCTGCACGGTCATAACTGAGCACCCTGGCAAATTTTGCGACGGTTGGGGAAATGGCCGTCCAGTAAGGGGTACTCCCTCCCATGCCTGCTTCCAGAATCACAGTGGGGCCCTCATGGTGCTCTCCCATGATTTCGTAATGCAGGTTGTACCCTCCCACATCCACCCGGTTCCCGGGCATGAAGTGCTTCCTCGCAAACGCTGTGTTGTGCCACAACTGGTAGAGGTGGTTGATGCCCGCAATGTAAAGGATGGTTTTCCAGAACCGGGAGATGCGCATATTCGAATCATAAAGGGGGGATTGTGCTGCTGAAAGTGGTTTTTGTTTAGGTTTTGTTGGGAGATGGGGTCAAGCCGAGAGCCGAGAGCCGAGAGCAAGGTAAATTGCTGCATTGCTGGTGTCAAGGAGACCACAGGGGGGTTGGCTGAAAAAACCTGTATTTCATGGCTTTATTGCAAAACCAGTCCGTAAAGCTCAGGCATTTGCATTGTATTTGCCCTCGGCCCTCGGCTCTTGGCCCTCGGCATCTAAAGTGTCTCATATACACAAATACGAAATTCGCACATTGCTTTTTGACCCTCAGGGTTTATCATCAAGGACATGAAAATAGGTTTGATCGGTTTGGGAAGAATGGGCGGCAACATGGCCACACGCCTCATCCGTGCTGGACATGAGATTGTCGGATTTGACTTGAGCGAAGAAAACCGCCAGAAAGCTGCATCAAATGGTGCCGAGATCGCAAACACCCTGGATGACCTGATTGCAGCCCTCCCGGAGCGCAAGGTGGTGTGGGTGATGGTGCCTCACGGCAAACCCACCGAGAGCACCCTGCAGTCTCTGCTGGAAAAACTTGCTGAACATGACATTGTGATCGATGGGGGCAACTCCAACTACCAGGACAGCATGCGCCGTGGAGAAATCTTTGCTGAGAAGGGCATGTTCTTTCTGGACGCAGGGACTTCTGGAGGCATCTGGGGCCTGGAAGAGGGCTACTGCCTGATGATCGGTGGGGACACCGACGCAGTGGTGCATGTGAGCCCCATTTTCGCCGCACTGGCCCCCAATCCCAAAGGTTGGCTACACGTCGGACCTGTGGGCTCGGGACATTTTGTCAAAATGGTCCACAACGGCATTGAGTACGGGATGATGCAAGCGTACGCCGAAGGTCTCGAACTGATGCGCGCCAAAGAAGAATTCGGGCTGAACCTTGCCAACATCACAGAACTGTGGCGGCATGGCAGCGTGGTGAGAAGCTGGTTGCTCGACCTCACCGCCGAATACCTCAAGAACGACCCCGAGCTGAAAGACCTCTCTGATTATGTGTCTGATTCGGGCGAGGGCCGCTGGACGGTGATCGATTCCATTCAGGAGGGGGTGCCTGCCCCTGTGATCACCCTCAGTGTGCAGATGCGTCTGCGCAGCCAGCAAGACCAGTCCTACGCTGGGAAAGTGCTGTCTGCAATGCGCAATGCCTTTGGTGGGCATGCAGTGAAAAAGGTGAGTGATGAGTAATCCATTTCGTGAAGGCATGCGCAGACGCCGCACCCCCGACGCCTGTGTGCTGGTGATTTTTGGTGTGGGTGATCTGACCCAGCGCAAATTGCTTCCTGCGCTGTACCGTCTGGCAATGGAAGGGGAACTGAATCCCAACTTCTCCATCGTGGGCGTGGGTCGCCGGGACTGGTCCGATGAGGGCTTCCGGGATTTTGCAGAAGACAGCGTGAAAACCAGCAAGGAAACCGGAGAATTCGACCAGCAGACCTGGGATGGTTTCCAGGAAGGCCTGTTCTTTGTGGGTGGTCCTTTTGACCAGAGCGAGACCTTCAGAAAGCTGAAGGAGAAGCTGGAAGAGGTGTCCCGTCAGCGGGACACTGGCGGCAATGTGGTGTTCTACCTGGCCACCCCTCCCAGTGTGTTTGCCCCGATTGCTGAGCTTCTGGGTGAACAGGGGCTTCAGGAAGAAGGCAGCAACTTCTGGCGTCGTCTGGTGATTGAGAAGCCTTTCGGGGTCGATCTGGAAAGTGCCCGTGAACTGAACGCCCACATCCACAAAACCTGGGAAGAGCACCAGATCTACCGCATCGACCACTACCTCGGAAAAGAAACCGTGCAGAACCTGATGGCGATGCGCTTCGGGAACGTGATTTTCGAGCCCCTGTGGAACCGCCAGTACATTGAGCACATCCAGATCACCGCATCTGAAGACCTCGGGATGGAAGGGCGCGGAGCCTACTACGAGGAAGCCGGAATCATGCGCGACATGCTGCAGAACCACATCCTGCAGATGTTCTCGCTGGTGGCGATGGAGCCCCCTGCCAACTTTGATGCCAACGCCATCCGGGACGAGAAGGTGAAAGTGCTCAAAAGCATCACCCCAATTCCCAAAGAGCGCGTTGGGGAGTTCGCTGTACGTGGGCAATACGGCAAGGGCACCCTCTACGGTGAATCTGTCGCGGGCTACCGTGAGGAAAAGGGCGTGGCTCCTGACTCTGTGACCCCCACCTATGTGGCCCTCAAGCTTGAGGTGAACAATTGGCGCTGGCAGGGGGTGCCTTTCTTCCTGCGCACCGCCAAGCGTCTGCCCAAAAAGGTGACTGAGATTGCCGTGGTCTTCAAGAACCCCCCCTCTGACATCTTCCCCAACAAGGCAGAGCGCAATGTGCTGGCGATCCGCATCCAGCCTGACGAAGGCATGAGCCTGAAGTTCAACTCCAAGGTGCCCGGACAGGACAACTACCTGCGCGAGGTGGTGATGGACTTCAAATACGACGCCTTCGGACAGCTGACCGGTACCCCTTATGGACGCCTGCTGCTGGACAGCATGCTGGGAGACGCCACCCTCTTCCCCCGTGAAGACGAAGTGGAACTCGCATGGCAACTCGTTGACGGTATTCTGGAAGCATGGAAAGCCCCCGCTCCAGAGTTCCCCAACTACAAGGCTGGAACCTGGGGTCCCGACGCAGCCGATGAACTGATTGGTCCCAACCGCCGCTGGCGGAGATTGTGAGGTAAACCATGCACGGTCCTGTGGTCACCGACGTCAGACAGGCACCGAAAGCCCTGGAGAAACTCTGGGCTCAAACCAACCAGGAGTACCGCACCCACACCGGCAACATTGTGGTGATCACCGAACTGGACCTGCAGGAGAACGTCCTCACTGCCCTGACGGAACTGAACGCCCGTCACGCCAAACGCCAGATCGTGGGCATCATTGACCCCAATCTGGAAGGGGTCAGGGTGGAGGTCAGCATCTTCGACCAGAGAGGCCGCTACATTGAACGTCTGGTGATCTACGGACAGGAGGAGCACCTGTGTGGGGCCATCCTGCCCCTGCTGCAACCTGGCGTGCAGACGTACGTCTGGTGGGCCACCTACCGCAACCCCAACGTGGAACTGCTGGAAGAACTGGCTGAACTTGCAGATCTGGTGATTGCAGACACGGTGACCCTCAACATCCCCCAGGATGCCCGTTATGAACTCACCGACCTGAACTGGGCCAGAACCCTGTCCTGGCGTGAAATCACCGCGCAGCTTTTCGATTCCCCGGAAGCAGCAGCCCTGCTGAACAAAATTGAAAAGCTGGATGTGTACTACGCAGAGGGACGCCGCAGAGATGTGGTGGCCAAGCTGTACCTCGGGTGGTTCGCCTCAAGGCTGGGCTGGAACGACCTCAGCAACATCACCCTGCATGCAGAGCCTGCAGACGGACGCGGCAACGGTGAAATTCTGGGTTTTGACATCAAAGCCGATGGGGCCACCCTCAGTGCCAGAGCGCTGAATTCTGACTGCGTGGATGTGAACATCCAGCTCACTTCTGGCACCCACCACAACACCCTGCACCAGCCCATGCGATCCATTGCTGCCCTGCTGGGTTATGTGCTGGACGGTCAGGAAAACCCCAGTGTGTTTGAGGCATCGCTGAAAAACGCCAAGGCGTATTGAGACATTTCAAGAGAGGGGCGGGCTTTGGCTCGCCCTTTTTCAAGGAGACCCATGCAATACCACATTTCCAGCACTCCCCAGGAACTCGGGCAGGAGGCTGCCCGTGCATTTGTAGACCTTTACAATCAGGCCGTGCAGGACAGAGGAATTTTCACTGTGGCGCTTTCTGGCGGCAGCACCCCAGTGCACCTGTATAAAGCTCTGGCACAGACGGATCTGGACTGGTCCAGAGTGCGTTTCTACTTCAGTGATGAGCGCACTGTGCCTGCAGACCATAAAGACAGCAATTACAAGACCGCAAAGGACAACTTCTTTGATGGGGTCGGCATCCAGCCTGAGCATGTCTTTCGCATGGAAGGAGAGCTGGACCCTCAGGAGGCCGCTTCCCGCTATGCTGCCGTGCTCCCGGATCAACTTGACCTGTGCTACCTGGGCATGGGAGACGATGGGCACACCGCAAGCCTGTTCCCTGACACCGAAGCCCTGACGGCTTCTGGTCGTGTGGTGGCCAATTTCGTGCCAAAGCTGAACACCTGGCGCATCACCTTCACGTTTGAAGAGATCAACCGCTCCAGAAACATCCACATTCTGGCCACAGGGGCAAACAAGAAAGAAGTGCTTCTGGAAGTCAAAAACAAAAGCGGCAAGCATCCCATTGAAGGTGTGGAGAACCCCTTCTGGTATGTGGACGCTGCAATTGCTGAATTGCTCTGAAAAACCAGCTTCATGAAGGGAAGGGATCATCCTCTCCCCTTCTTTTTTGTTTACACTCAGGGGCAGAACCATGAACCTCAAAATCCTGTCTGTGCTTGTTCTGTTGACCACCATGACTGCAACTGCCAAAACCACCCTGCAAACCTTCAGCTCTGAAGCCTTCCAGACCAGCAAACTGCAACAGGTGACCGCTGGACCTGTGGTCAGGCTCTCTCCCGCCCAGAAGACAGGAACCCTGGAATCTGCTGAAATTGCCGTTCCGGCATTTGACACCCTGATCCTCTCCTGGAATGCGAAAGCACCTGTGGGCACACAGGTTCGCCTGGAAGCCAGGGTCTTCACAGCAGGTCACTGGAGCAGGTATTACACCCTGGGCATCTGGTCCGAGGATGAAAAGGTTCGCCAGAGTGTCAATGGACAGAAGGATTCAGATGGTCGGGTGCTGACCGACACCCTGAAACTGACCTCTCAGGGAACGAAGTACCAGTACAGGGTCACCTTCCAGAGCAGCAAAGCCGGCGCAAGTCCTGAGTTGCGCAACATCTCGGTGATGACCTCCTCTGCTTCGAAACCTGGGGCTTACACGCCCAACAAAACCGTCTGGGGTAAGGTTCTCGATGTGCCTCTACGTTCCCAGATGATCTATCCAGATGGTGGCGAAGCCTGGTGCAGCCCCACCAGCACCAGCATGGTGATGAAGTATTACGGCATTGACCTCTCTGTGCCGGAAGCCGCCCAGAAAACATATGATCCTGCCTATGACGGCACAGGAAACTGGGTGTTCAATACGGCTCTGGCCGGAAGCCATGGCCTGAACGCATATGTGACCCGTCTGGAACACCTGGGAGAAGCCGAGCAGTGGATTTCAAAGAATGTGCCGGTGATCATCAGCATGGGCTGGAAGAAAGGGGAGTTGCCTGGCGCGCCCCTGCCCCAGTCCTCAGGACACCTGATGGTCATTGTCGGTTTTGACAAAAATGGCAATGTGGTGATGAATGACCCGGCAGGCAAGGACGACACCCAGGTGAGGCGCACCTACAACCGGGCCATTCTGGAAAAACTGTGGCTTGAGCACTCGGGTGGGACGGCTTACATCATTCAGAAGCCCTGAGTCGGGGCCTGGATGTGATGTCCCACTGGCTTCTGGAAACATTCCAGGCCACCACCGGATCAGGCCGATGGGTGTTTGTGGAAGCATAAATCATCAGCAATTGCCAGTGCTCTGGATGACGGACCCGTTCTTCCAGGGTGTTGATGGGTGAAGTCGGGCAGGAAGGGCTGCAAGCCTTTCTCTCAGGCACATAAATCTCTGCCAGGGGAATCCATGTGTCCAGTTTGATTTCACGCCGACCCAGGAAAGGTGAGTGCACATCCCAGCCACGAAAGAGAACACCTCGATCCTCAGGATGTGCACCAAGACAGAGACCACTGCTGCCTTCGCCCCCTTCGTGAACATGGAGGGTGATCAGGCTCAGGCCCTGACACCATTTCTCTGGAAGGCGTTGCACCCCGAGCAGGAATGTGGAGGTGGCCCGGAAATTGTTGGGACGGCCCTGCTTTCCAGGAACAGGAAGAGACCCCGAAGAGGTGCTGATGCCGTCTCCTGTCTCATCTCCCCCGACGATGGACATGGTGATGTATTTTGTTTCAGGCGGGTAAACCACCTTGACCGCCTGCCATCCGGACTGGCTCTGCACCCCACGCCCGACCACAGCTTTCAGCTCCTGCAGGCCAAGGTCTTCCAGAGGATGGATGCCTGCTCGGGGTGCAAAAAGGTTGTCCTTCCCCCACCAGACTGCTGTCCCCAGAAGCAGAACCCCAAGCACCCAGTAAGGCAAGTGGTGTTGTGCAAAGTGCCTGATGCGCTGGGCCAGTGGAAGTTGTGGACTTCCCATTTCCTGAACAGCCAGATAAGTGGCTTCTTCTCTGGAGAACCCCTGCTGCATCAGCTCCTTGATTTTCTCAATCAGGTGGGCACGAAGCTCTGCAGCCGCATCGATACGGTCTTTTCTGGGCAGGCCTCTGGTGGCCTTTTTGATGTACTGGTCAAGGGTCATCAAGAGAACCTCAGGAGCAGGTCCATCCCGGTTTTGAGGGTGGCCCATTCTTCTTTCTTGCTTTTCAGGGTCTGGATGCCAGTGTCGGTCACCTTGTAATACTTGCGGGGCGGGCCTCCTGAGGTGGAAGGTTCCCAGGACGCCTCGATGCACTTTTCTTTCACCAGTTTGTGCAGGCTGGGGTACAGACTGCCTTCCTTGAAACTGAAAATGCCTCCTGATTTGCTGTTCACGGCTTTGAGGATTTCCAGCCCATACATGGGTTTCTCCTCAAGCACTGAGAGCAGGATCAAATCGAGGGTGCCCTGTTTGAATTTCTGGTCCATAAAACCTCCATTACCTTATACTTCTATGTACCTTAGACTTCTATATAGTTGCACAAAAAATGACCCGGGTAAACCCCGGGGCCATCCCTGATTCAACAGTCACTGCACCTGAAATTCAGCGACCATGGGCAGGTGGTCCGAGATCTTCAGTGTGTCTTCCCTGCGCACATGGTGACCCAGCAGTTTCACTCCGGTGTCGTAAAAGAAATAGTCGATGGTCCGATCTGGACCTTTTGCCAGCGGATCATTCGGGTAATGGGTGAACCACTTTTCGGGGTCCTGCTGGACTTCCTGAAGTGAGGGCATGCTCTGGTAGTCCTGCAGGATGATGCCCAGTTCGCTTTCAGGGTTGTAGTAGGCCTGATGCTGTTCATGCAGGCGTGCTCTGGCGGCCTGATCAGGCAGGAGGTTGAAATCTCCGCCAATCAGCACAGTTTTGCCCGCGTTCCTGAGCACCTGATGGGTCTTTTTGACCTGCTTTTCCATGGCGTCCGTACCTTGCGCAAAGGCATCAAGGTGGGTGTTCATGATGTGCAGGCTTTCCCCCCCTTCCACAGGCAATACCACATCCAGAATGGCCCGCCTGAAGTTGAAAGCCTGGGTCACCGGATCTGCCGGGATCAGGGGCAACTGGTGTCGGATGGCCTGATCGATTTTGAAGCGGGAGTAAGTGACCACCTTCATGCCCACAGCACCCATGATCTGGGGGTGGGGCACAAAACGGGCTTTCCAGTAATATGCACTGGCAGAGCAGGCATACCCCAGACGCTCTGCCAGAATTTTTTCCTGGTCCTGAAAATCCGTGCGCTTTGCCCCGGTGTCCACTTCCTGCAGCAGAACCACATCAGGGTTTTCCGTTTTGATGACCCGCACCACCTCTTCGAGGGTGGACGCCATGGCTTCTTTTGATGGGCGGGTGTCCGGTCCGCTGCCATCGAGCAGGTCATAAAAAAAGACGTAACCTTTTCCTGCCAGATACTGAATGTTCCAGTTCAGGACCCTGAAAGGCTGCCCGGCCTTGAGGGTGGGAGCCTCCGGGTTGCAAGCCACCGGGACGTCTTCCTGATCTCGGGGATGGTACGTCAGGGCGTAAACCAGACCAGCAAGCAAAGCCACCAGAGCGACCAGCCACAGCAGGACACGGGTCAGAATTTTGGACATGGTGATGGGATTATACCCGATTCAAAATCAGTGCAGGGTCAGGTCCAGGGGGGCTGTTCAGGGTGGGGTGAGGGCAAAGTTCAGACATGCAGATGGTTTGGAGTGGTCAGCGGTCAGCGGTCAGCCGTCAGTGGTCAGCCGTCAGCGGTCAGCAAAAGAAGTCCTGATGCTCTTGCAAGCGGCCAGAGAAAGATTTGAACGGTGCTGGCGGGTCAACTGTCTGTTCTGTCTGGATCAAGTGAAAGCATCTTTGAGGTTTTTTGCTGACGGCTGAAAGCTGACGGCTGACGGCTTTCAGCAGGGACACCGCCTCACTAGCGACTTTGCACTCACCCTGGTAGGACGTTGTGGCCTGCGAACATTTTCAGGGAGAACTTGACCTGCAGACTGTCACCTGCTATCTTCAACATACCGGACGTCCGGTATGTAAGGAGAAGCATGCTGAAACCCCGAAGGATTCCCGCTTTTTTGCATGACGTTTTTGGAGAACAGCAGACCCTGCTGGAGGTCCTGCTGGTGCTGTTCGCAGGACTCGGGGTGACTGCCCTGCTGATTCTGGGAGAACAAGAAGCCTTCAGTGCCCTTCCCCTCTGGCGCAGTGTTCTCACGGTCCTGCTGATGGTGGACATCGTGGCCGGGTGTGTGGCCAACTTCACACGCTCGACCAGCGATTACTATGCCCACAGGCCCATGCACCGCAGGATTTTCATTGCCATTCATGTGCATCTGCCTGTGCTGGCGTGGCTGATGGGGACTGGACTGCTGGAGAGCGTCCTGATCTGGGCCTACACCATGATCGCCGTGCTGTTTGTGAATGCCCTCCATGGTCACCCTTTGCAGCTTTTCACGGCGGCCTGTCTGCTGGTGGTGGGCATCTCTGGCATCCTGATTCTTGCTGGACTTCCCGTTCCTCTGCTGGTCATGGGGGTGCTCTTCCTGATGAAAGTGGTGTTCAGCTTCGGGGTGGACCATTACCGGGCGGCAGGCGAAACAGCACAATCATGAAAGAGATCATGATTCTGGACGAAAGCCACAAGCGTGCCTTTGTTCACCTCATTTCTGCAGCTTTTGAGAAAGATCCGCTCTTTGTGCACCTGCTGGGACCAGAAGCCCCTGCAGGCAGAAGAGAAAAGCTGGCAGGGTTCCTGTGGGACAAAGCCCACCTGATGGCAGAACAGCGTCTTGGTGTGGCTCAAGATGGGAAGCTGCTGGCCGCCTGTCTGCTGGCCACGCCTGAATCCCGGGTCACGCCCTCTTTCCCCATGATCTGGAGGTCTCTGAGACTGCTGCGGCATTTTTCACCTGCCCTTCTGCAGCAACTCAATGCCTACGCCGAACAGACCCAGAAGCATGCTCCTGATGTGGCCCACCACTACCTGGTCCTGATCGGGACCCATCCTGAACACCAGGGCCAGGGACTCGGGAAACAATTGATGACCCACATCATGCAGAAGGTGAAACAGCACCGGACCTCTGCTGGACTTGCTCTGGACACGGAAAATGCTGATAATGTTCGCCTGTATCAGCATCTGGGGTTTGACCTCAGACATGAGGCCCACCTGAAAGACCTGCCTCTTTACTGCATGTTCCGGCCCAGAGAGGAAACCACATGACCGACAGCAAAATCCACATCCTCACCTGTGCTTTGAAGCTCTTTCTGGAAAAAGGCTACGATAGGGCCACCATGATGGATCTGGTGCGGGCCACCGGGCTTTCCAAGGGCGCTTTTTACCATTACTTCAAGAACAAAGAGGAGCTGTATCAGGCCACCATCGAGCATTACTTCCTGAGGTTCTTCCAGACCGAAGCAAACCTGCCAGAGGATCTGGATGCTTTTTTAGAGATGCTGTGGCAAAGCTATGTGAACATGCTGCTGGAACTGCAAAAGGAAATCCCAGACCTGAGTGCCTACTACCGTTTTCTGTTTGCAGTGCTGCCCAGAATCCGTCCTGAACTGGTGGCTTACCACCAGCAGGTTCGGGAGGTCCTGATCCAGAATCTGACAGGGCAAGTCAGGCCATCTGCAATCTCTCCTGAACAGGCTGCGGATCACATTCTGGCCCTGATTGAGGGCACAGGCATGCTGGCTGTGGTTCGGGGCACAGCAGGTCTGGAAGAACAATTCAAAGCGTCTTTAAACAGTTACCTGGCACTGATCAGATCAAAATAAAAACACCGGGAGTTCCGGTGCTTTCTGGGGTGTCGCTGTCTACTGGACGTTCCGGAAGATGCCCTGGATCATGCGGTCTTCGGTGGTCCACTTCAGGTACTGATTCCAGCCCACCGTTTTCTGCCACCGGGTCAGAAGTTTTGTCGGGGTGGAGTTGGGTTTGAATTTGTATTGAATCCAGACCTTCTCCTGGGAAGAATCCACTTTGAGGACTCCATGATCGATCTTCAGAGGGCTGTAGACAAAGAAACTGTGGTCTCTGTTGTCGATGGCTCTGGTGTTCACGAATGCACTGTGCAAAACCAGATTCTGTCCATTGTTGCGGATCAGAGAAGCTGGACCAAAGCTCATGGAATCGATGGCAGAGAGCACGTAGTCTTCACCATTTGACACAGCAAAGACCACCACTGCACGCTCTCCACCGAGCCCCAGGCCACCCCAGGGCAGGGTGACGATCAGGTCGGTGCGGTTGTCATTGTTGAGGTCGGTCTGGTAAGCCTCTCCAGCAAAATAGGGCAGGTGGTCCATCTTCACCGAGAGGGTGATGCCTCTGGGCATTTCCAGCAGCACTTCGGGAGATTCGTCGTAATTGTCCACGTTCTGATGGGTGTGAACCACCCTGACCCGTGAGCAGGTGAAAAGGGTCTGGGCGTCACTGGCCTGACTTCTGGCACAGGTTTCCACCGGGATGCGTTTTGCCTGAGGTGCAGGATGGTAATTCTCAATCAGGGTCTGGGCGTGGGTGCCTGCCAGTGCAGAAAAAGCAATCAAAGAGAGGGCAAGTCGTTTCATCGTTATTCTCTCAGCTCCTGTCTGACCTGCATGAGGAGGATGCCAAGGCGGTTTTTGCCCGTTCCATCTCCCCCATCGGCCCAGTAGGTGTCGTTGGCGGTGTGTTCAATGAGTTCTGCGTCTCCAGTTGCAAGGAGCTGTTCACGGAGGTCCTCGTGCTGGGTGAATTTGGCCCTGAGGGCTTCCAGCATGATCTGTTCTTTGACCTCCTCCCAGTCTTTGCGCAGAGGTTTTTTGCGGTCGCGTCCGGCCTCGGCGACTTTCATGGGGCTTTCGATCAGGCGAAGTTGTTCTTCAAATTCGGTTCCAGCGAACTTCTGGGCCTGGAAATAGTGTTCGGTGGTGCGCCAGCTTTTGCCTTTTAAAAAGACGCGGTGGGCACTGAAGTTGCTCATGTACCCGTAAGCGTCCTGTTGTCGATAAAACAGAATCTTTTCCATCGGTCCTCCAGCATCCAGCTTAGGGTGTGGGTTTAAAGCTGCCATACGTATCCTGGCCTACGCGGTTTTGATCCTGCTGTTGACAACTGACCAGCAGTCATTTAATATATGACCATCAGTCAGTTATTACTGACTTCCGGCATCCAGAACAAGAATTTTCATACCTCAGGGGATCAACCCCTGCAAAGGAGCACAACCATGACCACCCTCAGATCCACCGCACTGATCACTGGCGCTTCCGGCGGCCTTGGACTTGACCTTGCAGAACTGCTGGCAAAAGACGGCAACAACCTGATTCTGGTGGCCCGCAGTGCCAGCAAACTGGAACAGGCCGCCAGAGACCTCTCCAAAAAGCATGGAATCAAAGTGGAAACCATCTCCCAGGACCTCTCCAGAATTGGGGCAGGCCAGGAACTGGTGAACACCCTCAAAGCAAAAGGACTGCAGGTGGACATTCTGGTCAACAACGCCGGATTTGCCTCTTACGGCCGCTTTGTGGATCTCCCTCTCAGTGAGCAGCTCAACATGATGGACCTCAACATGCGCACCCTGGTGGAACTCACGGGCCTCCTGACCCCTGACATGGTGAAACGTGGGAAAGGCAAGGTGCTCAACATCGCCTCTACTGCAGCGTTTCTCCCTGGTCCCCTGATGGCGATCTATTACGCCACCAAAGCTTTCGTGCTGTCTTTCGGAGAGGCCATCGCCAATGAACTTGAGGGCACCGGAGTCACGGTGACGACCCTCTGCCCTGGTGCCTTTGCCAGCGGATTTCAGGCCAGAGCAGCAATGGAAGACTCCCGACTGGTTCAGGGCAAGAAACTCCCCACCTCCATGGAGGTCGCAGAATTCGGGTACGCTGCCATGCAGAAAGGTGAACCTGTGGCCATTCAGGGCATGGGCAACTACCTGACCGCTCAGGCTCCGCGTTTCCTGCCCCGCAAGATGGTCACCCGCATGGTGAGGAGTGCTCAGGAACGCAACCCCGCCTGATTTGCTCATGAACAATGGCCTCCCAGAATAACCCTGAGAGGCCTCTTTTGATCAATCCTGATGGATTTTACCTTTTGCGAATGTCCTCCAGCGACTCGTCGATCAGGAGGTCCCCGTTGCGGTACACCACCCTGAGCAGGCTGTCTTCGCTGTACCTGCCAAATTCCTTGCCCTGCAGGGTCTCAAATTTGCCGTCTCGCTTCACCAGATCAAGGATGCCGTCTTTGGAGCGTTTGCCCGGATCGGTCACGGGGTCCTTGTAAATGGGCTGGTACTCGCCGCCAATGATGCCTGCACTGGCTTTGTAGGCAAATTTCAGGGTGTCGCGGTTGACCATCTGGAGGAGCGCTCCGCCCATCCCGAAAGCCACGTTGGTGGCACTGTAGCCCTCACCCAGCAGGACCGCAAGGATTTCCCGGATGCTGTCTTCGTTGATGCCGTCCCCCTGAATCACCCTTACAGCGTTGAGCACCTTGAACCCTTTGCTGTTGATGGTGTGTCCGAACTTGGCATCCAGTGCACGCACGGTCATGCGGACCATTGCTGCAGGATCACCGGAATCCGGGCGGATCACCACGGTGGCTCCGCTTTCCAGGATTTCATCCCGCAGGGTGGTGCCCCAGTGCTCATTGATGGCTTTTTTGAGGTCGTAGGAGTCACTGACAATCGCAACTGTTTTTCCAGGCTTTGCAAACTGGGTGAGCATGTTGCGGTAGGCGTCCACCTCGTGCTCTTTGCCCCAGCTGGTGATGCTGGAGTGCTCGGCAGCCGGGATGCTGTACCCGGGCATGGGGGTGTTGTAGAACCTGCGTCCGTACATCAGGGCCTGAACGGTGTCCGTGCCCATGAAGTTGGTCAGGTGGGCCAGACCGCCGATGCCTGCACTTTCCTGACTGCTCACCCCTCTGGAACCAAAGTCGTGCAGTTTGAAAGCAATTTCAGCTTCGGGATCATCACTGCTCTTTTCCAGCGCTTCGCGGATGATTCCCTTGAGGTAATGGGACTGCGTGGCCACCGTGGTGGGGTACCAGACCCGCATGAGGAGCGTTTCAAACCAGCTGACCAGCCAGTAGCACTCGGGGTCGGTGTTGACCACACTCATCAGCACATTGTGGGTGGGGACGATGCTGCCTTCGGGCACCGCACGCACTTCCAGGGGAAGCTTTCCGTCGTGCTGCTCCACAATGTGCATCCAGCCCGCATGATTGAAAGGCTCTCCGTGGGCTTCAAGCATTTCTTTTGCCTCCTGAACCATTTCACGGGTGATGCGGATGGAGAGGTAGCGTTTCAGCAGGTACTGCAGTCCAAAAAAGCGGGTGTAAGGGTACTTGCCCCCACGGGATTCCAGGTAGGAGTGGATGTACTGGGTGTGGGGTGGGTACTGCAGGTAATGGCTGGCTTTGTAGGAATCCGTGTCAATGATGATGTTTTCGGTGATCATGATGGCCTCCTTTGAAGGCGTCCTGCGTCTTTCTTGTTCTCATAATCCAATTTCTAATTATGAGTTTGGTGAGCTGATGATCAGAAAGGCTTTGGAAGGGGAGATTTGATCCTGCCACAGGAAGGTTGCCGAGAGCCGAGGGCCCAGGGCCGAGAGCAAAAGGCATCCCCTCTTCAGCGGTCAGCAAGCCATCTCCCCTGAAGACTGCAATGGGGAACAGCAACCCATCAGCACCTGACATCCAGCAAAGCTTGAGCTCCAGCATTTTATGCCCTCGGCTCTCGGCTCTGGGTCCTCGGCCTTCTGCTTTCTCCGCTATCATCAAAAGAAGATGACATTCGACCTGCAGATGCTCGGGTATCCGCACTTTCGAGGGCTCAGACTGCCCCCGCACAAACCCGTGGCTCTTCTGATGCATCTGGCCTGCAGGCAGGGATGGGTGTCCAGAGAGGAACTGTCCACGCTCTTCTGGCCGGACACGGAAACAGGTCAGGCCCGACACAACCTGCGCATTTTGCTGCACCGCCTGAAGCAGCTTTCCTGGCTGGAAGGGCTGGAACAGGACGCCCAGCATCTGCGGTGGGAGGTGAGCACCGACCTGCAGGCGTTTTTGCAGGCGTTCCAGCGGTCCGACTGGGAGGAAGCCACCCGGCTTCATGCCTCTCCCCTGCTGGAGGGATTCCTGCTGGATGAGGTGCCTGGAATGGCCGCCTGGCTGGAAGTGGAGCGGGAGAGGCTCAGCAACCTGTGGCAGGAGGCAGCTGCCCAGCATGCCCGTGAACTTTCCCGGCAAGGTCAGCCTGCAGAAGCAGCACAGGTCCTGAAAAAGGTCCTGGAGCAGCATCCTCTGCAAGAAGACCTGTTTCGCATTTATCTGGAATGCACCTATCTGGCTGGAAAACGCAGCGAAGCCCTGCTGGCCTTTGAGGTTTTTGAGAAACAATTGCTGCAGGAGATGCAGCTTGCACCGCTGGAAAGCACCCTGCACCTGATTGACTTGATCCGCAAAGCAGAACCTCTGAATCAGACCGTTTCAGAGCAGAAGGTGTCCGCAGGAGTTGCTCCTGACATTCCCCTCAGTGTGCAGCGTCCTCCGCGCCTGATTGGTCGAACCAGGGACAGTGTGCTTTTGTTGCGCAGCCAGACCCCGATCACCCTGGTTTCTGGTGAGGCTGGAGTGGGCAAAACCAGACTCCTGCAGGAGCACTTTCCAGAAGAGGCAGGAGGGCTTTCTGCTGCGCGCTGGCTGCGGTGTCGGGAAGGGCTGCAACATCTGGAGTACTTTCCTGTGCTGGACCACCTGCGTTCGGTTCAGTTTCAGGATCTGGGACCCTACCAGTCGGACCTTGCCCGCCTGATGCCAGAACGGTCCAACCTTCCGGCTCCACCTGCAGATCCCCAGACCGTGAAGCCCAGATTGCTGGAAGCCCTGAAGCGGGCCTTGCAGCAGCATCCTGGACCCCTGATTTTTGATGACCTGCAGTGGGCAGATGGGGCCACCCTGGAACTCATCACCTATCTGGGGCAGACCGGAGGACCTAAATTGCTGGGGACATATCGCAAAGATGAGGTGGGACCCCAGTTGCAGCAGGCCCTGGACAGCTGGAGCAGTGCAGGTCTGCTGACCCGCATTGACCTGGACCCTCTGGACCTGCAGGAGATGCAGCACCTGATGGCAGACCTGACTGGCGAAAGCCTGGGGCCTCCTGTGTTCAGCCGCTGGTTGCACAGGCACTCTGGCGGGAACCTCTTTTTTGCCCTGGAAACCCTGAGGACCCTTTTTGAAACCCGGGTTCTGCGCATTGAAGACCAGCAGTGGCGCACCGATCTGGATGATTTCACCCGGGATTACTCGGAAATTCAGGTGCCCGGACGGGTCAACGACCTGGTGAACAGACGCCTGAATCGCCTGTCTGAAGGGGCACGCAAAGTGGCCCAGGCCGCCAGTGTGATTGGGACCGATTTCATCCCACACCTGCTGTCCAGAGCCCTGAACATGACCGAATGGGAGATCCTGGATCATCTGGAAGCCACCGAGGAGGCCGGGCTCACCTCACAGGACAATTTCACCCATGACCTGATCCGGCAGAGCCTGTACCAGGCCCTGTCTGGAAACCGCAGAAAAATGCTGCATGCTGCCATTGCCAGAGCCATGTCCAGTCCGACCCTCTCAGAAACCTTTGAACCCCTGCAGATGGCAGAACACTGGAAGAAAGCAGAGCACTGGGAACAGGCCTGGACCCTGGAACTCAGAGAGGCCGAAAAACAACTGGAACGTGGCCTGCTGCATTCCGGGATGGCCCTGCTGAACCACCTGATCCGGGACCTCCCGGAGAAGCATCCCCTCAGGCTGGAGGCCCTGGTGCTTGCTGGAACCTCTCTGCACCTGCTGAACATCGAGCAAGCGGACCGTCATCTGGCAGAGGTGCTGCAGGTGGCAAACCTTCCACTCGAACTGAAGCTCCGGGCGTCCATTGCACAGGTGGACAACGCGGTGTACCACGGGGACATGACCCTGGCTGGACAGCGTCTGGAACAGGCCACAAAGCTGATTCAGGCAGAGACCCCTGCGGCCCTGAGGCTTCGTCTGCATCACGCCCATCTGGAGGTGTTGCTTCGCAGCGGTCAATTCGCCAGAACCGATGAACTTCTGCAGAAGATTCATCAGATGCAGGGTCTGAACACCATCACCCGCAGTTATGAGGCGCAGTTGCGCTATTACCAGGGACGCTATCGGGAAGCCGCACAGATTTTTGAAAGCATGCGCGAGCAGGACCCCCTGTGTGTGCACCACCTGACCCTGGAAAACGACCTGGGTGTGATTCGCTGGATGCTGGGGGAACTGCACGAGGCCGAACAGGAACTTGAACAGAGCCTGCAACACTGGGCAGGATCGCCCCATGTGGAAAGCCTCAGCCTGATGCACCTGGGGTTTGTGAGGCTGTCTCAGGGAAGGTTCACAGATGCCCTGAATTGCATTGAAAAAGCCCGGGTCGCCTGCACCCTGCTGGGCAGCCTGACCTTTGAAGCAGACATCGAACAGAGGCTGGGCGTCATCTACAGCCATGCTGGTCGTTTTGCAGAGGCCAGAACCCACCTGGAGCGCTCTTTGCACCTCCTCAAGCAGGTTGGAGATCCCTACCGCACCTCTGTCACCAGCAGCCTTTTGTGCCACATGCTGGTGATGCTTGGATGCCTTGAAGAGGCCCAGGTCCAGATGAATTTCACCCAGGAACTGCTGCAACGCCATCCCAGTCCTCTGGGAGAGATGTTCCTGACCCAGGCTTCAGCACAGTTGGACCTGGCCCTGCAGAAGCCCGAAAAGGCCCTGCAGAAACTGAGGACCGTGGAAGCCTTTGCCCGGTCTGTTCCCTTTCCTGAACTTCTGGCCCTGAACCTGCTGTTTCAGGCTCCCCTGCTGAAGGAGGGCGGCGAGGTCCAGGCCAGGGCAGCACTGGAGCTCTCTGCTATATGTGGTTTTCGCAGACTGGAATGGCAGGCGGCACTCATGCTGAATGAACAGGAGCAGGCAAACAAAGCCCTGGCCTTTCTGAAAGACCACAGTCCGGCAGGCTGGTTCGGATGAGACGCTGCTGTAATGGGGCAGGGAACACACTGAAGCCATGGAACCCAACAAGAGACCTCCTGCACTGGAGTCCAGAGGAAGCTACATCCTGCACCTGAAGCGCCGGGGAGACATGCTGCTGTTTGTGCTGCAGAACCTGCGCACCGGAGAACGCCAGGAATTCCACAGCTGGGAAGGATTGCAGCACCACCTCGCAGACCGCATGGCTTCCGGTCTTCGCTGACCCTGCTGGCCCCATCTGCCATGAGACGCCCATGTAATGGCCTGAGACGCACACTCAGGACAGGATGGAGGAAAACCCATGAAACAGCATGTTCAGATGATGGTTGCAGCTGTGCTTGCCCTGGTGATTTCTGCCTGTGGGGGTTACCAGCAAAACATTCCACCCCCAAAGGATGCCGTGATCACCCCTGATGGGGGCAAAGTGGAGGTCAAAGGAACAGCAGGAACCACCCTTGCCCTGGACGTTCCTGCAGGGGCCGTAACCCAGAATGTCGCCCTGAAGATCACACCGATTTCTGGAGCAGCAGGTCGTTTCAAGGTGGAGCCTGCTGGAGTCAGGTTGCTGAAGCCTGCCACCCTGACTTTCACAGGGAACCTGCCTGTCAAATCCCATTTCTTCTGGAACAACGGCACCACACGGAGCGTCATTCCGGGCACCGTTCAGAACAACACCCTGAAATCCACGGTGAGTGTGCTGGGTTACCCATCAGGCACAGCTGCATCAAAAATCCAGAAGCAGGCCACAGGAGACACCACTCTGGAAGTGGCTGTGCTGGATTGCACTGCGGAAATTGCTGCACTGGAAACCCAGATCGGCCAGACCCTGAACAAAAAACGCTTTGAAGAAGCCATCGAACTGCATGATCGCCTGATGTCGGTGGTGCAGGCCTGCGCCCAGACAGAAACGGCACGCCTGCATGCCAGGGCCTGTGACGCTTACGCCGTCGCACTGCAAAATGCCCAGGTGCTGGCGGCCAGCAGCCAGCAGTTGCTCTCTGACCTGATTGTTCCTCTGGAAAATGCTGCGGCAACCGTGCAGGCGCTCGGTGCTCCCTGTGACCTTTCCGGGATGGGGGCCGTGGTGGATCAGAAATTCGATCAATTTCTGAATTTTCTGGAAGGTGAATACCGCAAGAACAGTTTTTCCTCGGACACCCAGGACCACCTGCAGGCTTTGAAGCGCCTCTTCAACCTGCACGCGGACTGCCAGCTTCTGGGTGTGGGGGATGCCGTGTGTGACCGCTTTCCCACTGACCTGTTCCCAGACACCCTCGACAGGTTGCGTCAGGCCGCATACCGGGAATGTGTGGCCCGCGAAACCCCGATTGTGCTGGTCCGGCTGTACCAGGACCATTTTGATCCGGTCCGGCCTGTGGCGCAGGGGTCCCAGTCTGGCCCTTACTTCACCCATGCCCGCTACACCTACGACGATCTGGAAAAAGACCTGTCCTACTGTGCATCGGACCTGAAAATGCAGGTCTTTGACGATGCCACCACTGTGCCCATCGAAAAGACAGAGCAGGAACAGACCCTGAAAGCACCAGCCACACCCGGCAATTACGACACCGAAGCGGAATTCACCCTGACTTTTGATGGCAGCATCACCCTCAGTGGGAAACTGCTGACGCCCGTGTGTGCCACAGACCGCTTCAGCAACGATCAGCTGGTTTTTCGGATTGCAGGTCAGGAAATTGCCCGCAAGCCTGCCAGTGAAGGGACCTTCACCATCAACACCAGTCCTGCAGACCTGATCCCCTCCAGAGACCTCCTGGCTGCAGGTCAGAAGCAACTGCTCCCCTCTTTCACCGTGGTTGTGCAGCGGGAAGGGGAGGGATGTGGAGGTCTGCTGAGCACCGAGCTTGTCCTGTATCGCCTCAAAATCAATGTGCTTCCTCCGAGCCTGACGGTGAAGCCAGAAAACAAAACCGTCTCCACCGGGCACCCCCTGAAGTTTCAGGCCCTGTTTGACACGGTTCCCACCACCGAGGTGGACTGGCAGACCACTGGAGGCACCATCACCCCTGATGGACTGTTCACAGCAGGACCTGTTGCAGGGAGTTTTCAGGTGCGGGCCACCGCAAAGGACAAACCCGAGTTGACGGCCACAGCAGCCGTGCAGGTCCGGGAGGACTTCTCCGGGATCTACTCAGGAAACTGCAGAGACATCTCCCCTGTCAGCAGTGGCAATGGTCGTCCCTTTCCCTGCATGATGGTGGTGGTCCATGATCCCAACCAGACCCAGGTGACGTTTCACACCAGGGGCCTGTTCACCGGGAGCATCACCAACCGCAAGCTCCACGTGGAGCGAACTGGAGAGCTGGTTTTTGGAAACTTCACCCCCACCTCTTTTCAGGGCAACCATGTGGATGGCCTCGAGGAGAATGATCCAGAGGCAGACCGCATCGACATTCAGTTGAACCGTGCTCCCGGTCTGGTCTGGACGGGAAACATCAGTGGAGGGCTCTCCAGCAGCATTTTTGCCAGCCTGAACGTGACGCAGACCAGCGTCTCAGGCACAGCCATTGCCGTGAACACCATCTGGACCGTAAACGGAAACATCGCTGCTGACAACACCCTGACCTTCGGGCTTGCCACGGGTGGAGATGCCAGTGTGACTTTCACAGGAACCATCAACGCAGAGCGCACCAGCATGTCTGGCACCTGGAGGGCAACCTCAGGCCCATCAAATGGCAAAACAGGAAGTTTCACCCTCAAATTGCGCTGAATTGAAAGCGTACAAAAAGGTCTGCCTCAACAGGCAGACCTTTTCAGACCTTCAGGCTTGCAGCAGAGGCAACTTTGCAGCCATCTTTTCCAGTTCATCCCTGTACTCGATCCGATCAAACCACTCCTGTGGGAACCCGTCATCTCCCAGATAAGCCCCCAGGAAACTTCCAGTCAGACAGGCAATGGAATCGCTGTCCCCACTGGTCACTGCCGCCCGTTTGAATGCGGCTCTGGGGTCCTCAGGATGGAGCAGGAAGCAGTAGAGTCCGGTGGCCAGTGCCTCCTCGGCAATCCAGCCTGCACCTGTCAGCAAGCAGGGATCGGTGTCAAAGTCCGGGCTTTTCATGGCCTCTTTGACACGCAGCAGGGCGTCCATGGTTTCACGCCACCCTCGGGCGATAAAATAGGCCGCTGCAGGATGCTGGGACTCCTCCCACAGCGAACCGAGCCAGTCATGGTGGTAAAGACCAAGCTGGGCCTCCGCATAATCCAGCAGGGCCTGCAGGACCCGTTCTGGGGCCATCCCCTGCATCAGGAAGTGGATGGCCTGCGCAGTGGCATCACTGGCCGCCAGACCCGTTGGGTGGCCGTGGGTCAGGGCAGCCTGGAACTGGGCCAGACCAGAGCGCATCTCCACAGGCAGGTTGAGGACACCCACCGGGGCCACCCGCATGTTCGCCCCGCAGCCTTTGGAGCCCATCTCGGTGGCCTTCACCCAGGGCAGGCCCTTTTCCAGCCTCTCACAGGCCCGCATGCAGGTCATGCCCGGAGCACGGGTGTTCTCTTCGGAGTTCGCCCATTCGATGAACTCCTGCCTGAGGAGGGGTTCGAGGGTCTCAACGTCCAGCTTTTCTGCCCGCACCAGGGCCCGGGAAACCGCCAGGGCCATCTGGGTGTCATCTGAAACCAGCACATTGCCCAGGTCTTCTGGGCCTGCCGGAGGAAATTTTCTGAGGATCTCAGGAACCTTGAGGAATTCAGTGGGATACCCGTAAGCATCTCCAAATGCCAGTCCGTACAGCACGCCACGTGCATTGCCCATGCCAGCCTCCTTTTTCAGGTTGACGCAGATTGCGATGTGGGGCGAGGACAGACGACCCACCTGTTTAGATTTTGCCGAGGGCCAGAGCCGAGGGCCGAGAGCGTAAAATGCTCCAGCCATAACCTGCTGTCGATCAAAAGCCTTCACTAAAGCATCTGTTTTGTCCTCGGCTCTTGGCCCTCGGCTCTCGGCTAATTCTTCAGCAGAAAATGCTCAATGATGATGTAGTGGTCTTCAAAGAACCACTCCGGATGGGCGAACACGTCAGAGATGGGAACCCACAGGGCTTCTGCGGCGTCGTCCTGTCCCTGCACCCTGGGGAGTTGACCAATCCCGAGGTCGAACAGGAAGGCGTGGGTGATGGTGCGGCCTCTGAGGGAACGGGTGGGGTAGTCGAAGACCCGCTGGTCTTTGAGAAAAGTTTCGATGTTGTCGATCTGGATGCCGGTTTCTTCCCTCAGTTCACGGATGCAGCTGGTGATCAGCTTTTCGTCGATGTCCAGGAAACCTCCGGGCATGGCGAGTTTGCCTTTGCCAGGGTTGGAAGCCCGGCGGATCAGCAGGACGTGACCGCTCTTGACCACCACAGCGTCTGTGGTCACAAAGGTGGGTGGGAAAGGGGCGTCCTTCCAGCTTGCCTTGTAGGCCTGGATGTCCTGATGCTCGACTTTGAGGTTCTGGTATTCCTCGGTTTTCAGGAAATCGCTGAGGAACCGGGCCACTGCCGGGGGCACATTTTCTTTGAGGGTGTCGCTGAGGCCCTGCTCGAAGTAGATTTTGCGCAGGTCGGTGGAGTTGAGGGGGGATTTCACGCGGGTGGGAATGAAAGCCCACTCCGGGAAGGAACGCAGGTAGTAGCTGCTCTCGTCTTTCTCGTGCCCGAGGAGGGCGATGTCGGTGTTGCCTCGGGTGAGGTTCAGCACGCCTGCCTGAACGTCTGCGAGCCACATGTTTTCATTGTAGAAATAATCGCGCACGGTGGTGAACAAAATCTTGTTTTTGTTGGCTCCCGCTTCGAGCAGGGATTGCAGGATCATCTCCTGGCGTTCATCTGCGGTGAAGGGGTTTTTGGTGTTGCGGGCTGCGCGGGCACTGCCGATCACCACAATCAGTTTGTCTGCAGCCTCCAGACCTTCCAGCATCACCTGCAGGTGGGCGTTGTGGGGGGGCTCGAACCGTCCGATGAAGACTCCAAAAGTGTATTTGCGTTTGCGCATGGGATCTCCTGTATGTCTCATATTCTACAACATGATTATGAAAATAATGAGTCGATTGATTTTTATATATCTATAAGATATATTTCTTTTAGATACATAGGAGGTCTTGATGGCTGTTACCCATCCCAGAAACCGCTGGCTGAAAATTGGACTTGTTGCCCTGGGTGCCACATTGCTGCTCACTGCTGGACTGGCGGTCTTCACCCGTGACCTGCCCATTCCAGCACCCACAGGACCCCATGCGGTCGGCTTCACTGAAAGTGTGGTGCTGGAAAAGTCCCAGACCTCTTCACCTGCCCGGCCCATTTCAATGGACATCTGGTACCCTGCCCGCAGCACAAAAGGACACACCGCAGAGCCTTACAGTGATCGCCTGCTCAATGCAGAAATTGCCAAGTCCCTGAAACTCCCTCCTGTACTGGGGACCGTCACCCCGTCTTACAGCTTTAGAGATGCCCCTGCCCTGGAAGGACAGCACCCGGTGGTGGTCTTCAACCATGGATTCGGCTCCTTCACCCGCCAGAACTTCTCCAATTTTCAGGAGCTGGCCAGCCACGGGTATCTGGTGATCTCGATTGGGCACCCCGGGGATTCCCTGGTGGCCCGGGATGCTGAAGGACAGCCCATTCTGCTGGACACCCAGAGCCCCACCCATCTTGCGGTGACTGCACAGCAGAAAGACCTGCAGCAATTCCTGAAACACAACGCCACCCTGCTGGAACAGCAACGCATGGCAAAGGATTTTGAGGCCTATTTGCAGGCCAGCCGGGACATGAACCAGATTGCCCCTTTCCAGCAGCTTTCAACCCAGATCAACCGCTGGGTTCAGGACACCACCGTGGTGCTGGAGGCCCTGCAAGATTCTTCTGGTGTGCTCACCCACGCAGATGCGAACCAGGTGGTGCTGATGGGGCACTCCCTCGGAGGCGTGGTTGCACAGCATTTTGCCCAGCATCCTCTGGCAGGCATCAAAGGGATCATCAATCTGGACGCTCCTTTTGTTCAGCGCAACCCCATCTGGACCCACCTGAAGGTGCCCACCCTGAACCTGCTCTCCACCCAGTACACCCTCCAGAAACAGAACGTGGCTGTGGCGGGCTCAATGGACCCCCTCTTCCAGCACAGTTCTGCAGGCAGTTATGTGCTGGAGATTCCAGGCACAGCCCACTACAATTTTTCGGACATGAATTATGTGCAGGCATTACGACTCACCCCCATGCTGGGCCGCATCGATGGTTTGAAGATGGAGAAGCTCCTCAACACAGCTGTGCTAACCTTTCTGCAACGGCTGAAAGAACCTGCCACCCTGGGACAGCCCCTGCTGAAAGAGGCTTCCGTGCGGGAGGTGTTCTTCAGCGCAAGGAGAAGCGATGATTGAACACATTGTGCTGGGTTTCCTGATGCACCGCAGCATGACCCTTTATGACATCAAGAAGGGCATGGAAAAATCCACTGAGCATTTCAGCAGTGCCAGTTTTGGGAGCCTGCATCCCACCGTGCAGCGCCTCGAAAAGCAGGGCCTGATCGAGGGCCAGGAGGAGACCGTTGGAGGGCGCAACCGCAAGCTCTACACCCTCACAGAGGCAGGCAGACAGCAATTTCTGAACTGGCTTGAACAGGACATTGAACTTGAAAAGGTCAAAGACAACAGCCTGCTCAAACTGTTCTTTCTGGGTCACCTGCCCCGGGATCAGGTCAAACACCTGATTGAAAGGTACTGTGAGCACCTGGAGAAACAGGTGCAGTTGCTTGGGGAACTCCATGCCCAGGCACAGCAGATTCAGGTGCCAGAAGACCTTGAGCGCATCAAGGAACATCAGGTGGCGACCCTGGAATTCGGCATGGCCTATTACCAGTTCGCCAGGAACTGGTATGCAGAGAAATTCCTGAAATCCCCCTCAGTTCAGCCCAGTGAAATCCCTTAGAGATCTTAAGAAGCTTTATTTTCTTACAGATTCATGACATCCTCGGGATAAACATCTGAACGAGGTCAAACATGCATAGAAAGCACTTCCTGATGGGACTGGCTTTGCTGGTCACCGCTTGCACCACCTCTCCCCTGTCCAGCGAAACCCCCACTCCACAGGCATCCAAAGTGATCCTTTTCGACCTGTCCAAGGCCGAGGATGCCGGAAACGCCGACTGGCGCATTGACGGAGCCTACAGCAACTGGGCCGACAGCCTGAGAAGCCTGGGGTATACCGTTCGCACCATCACTTCAGTGAACAGCAGCACCCTTGCTGGAGCCAGCGTGCTGGTCATTCCTGAGCCCCAGAACCCCTTCGCCCTTGCAGAAAGAGACGCCATTCTCAGTGCCATGAATGGGGGCATGGGCCTTTTCATGATTGCCGATCACCGCATCAGCGACCGCAACAACAACGGCTGGGATTCACCCGAAGTGTTCAACGGCTGGGATGGCAGCACGCCCACTGGAGTGACCAGCACCTACAAGTGGAGCCTGGACAGCCAGTACCAGTTCAAACTCAAATTCAGCTTTGCCAGCAGTTACAGTGATCCGGTCTACACCGCCACCCCACTGAACACCACCCACCCCATCATCCAGGGGAGCACCACCACCAGCAGTGACAATGTGACCAGTGCAGGGGTGTACGTGGGCACCAGTGTGGATGTGACCTCCGGTCAGAGCCTGATGGGTGCAAACGGCAAGACCTATCTGGCTGTCACCACTTACGGCAGCGGACGGGTGGTGGCCTGGGGGGACTCCAGCACCTTCGCAGACAACACCCTCAGCACAGGAGGCACGAGCCAGTACAACAACTGGGTGAACCTCTCCAACGCCAACCTCGCCCGCAATGCCGTGAAATGGCTGGCAAAGGACCTGTAAGCAGATCTTTCTGATCCTTGATCCTCCCTGCTGTTCTGGGGAGGATCATTTTTGCAGCAAAGCCAGTTCTTCGTCCACGTAAGGATCATGCTCTCCTGCGGCTTCAAGTTCTGTCTTCAGGCGCAACTGGATGTCCAGCGCCTCTTCACGCCTGCCCAGCTCCCGCAGCACGCGGGCAATGCACCACCATGCAATACGAATGGGACCGGATTTCCCCTGTTCCTCTCTGGCCTGCAGAGCTTCCCTGAAGACACCAAGCGCACCTTCCAATTGACCGGCATCAAACAGGCTCCAGCCCAGATTGTTGAGCAGGCTCCCCTTCCACTTTTTGGCGGCTGGATCAGAGGCAAGTTCGATGTATTCCAGAGCCTTCCTGTTCAGAGAAATCGCCTCATCTGGTTGTGCAATGGCCAGCATGTGCAGGGCATCTGCAGCAAACCCCTGCAAACCCGTCTCATCTGCAAACTCAAAGGCCTGCTCAAAACATGGCACCGCAGCATCCCTGTTTCCAGAAGAATTCCAGGTTCTGCCCTTTTCCAGCAGATAACGCACCTGCACCCGTGGAGAGGTGTCTTGCAGCACAGCTTCCACCTCTGAGAGCCACCTGTGGGCCTCCTCAAATTGTTTTCGAAGGCTGTGGGTGCGGGCAATCTGGGTTTTCAGTTCCAGCAATTCCATCGGGTCTTTGAGCTGTGGAAGAAGGTCCAGAAAACGGGTCTCTGTGGTCGCAGGGTCTGTGTAATCCCATAAGTCATCAAAGCTGTTTTTCATGCTGCTTTCAGCATAACTGCAAGTCTAAATTCTGTCATTCAGTAATTTTGCCAGCCGGTTTCTGGCCTGAGCCTCTTTTTCAGATCGTTTTTGATGCACGCCCTTGCCTACATAATGGGTGGCAACAGCCACAGCCAGACCCCAGGATTTCAGGTGCCTGCGGATGGAGGCATCGGGCAGGTAGGCCACAGGTGCTTTTGCCACCCGCAACGCAAAAAGCTGCTCCCCTCTCTGAACCTGATGGACCCTGCTGGTCACCCCTTCTGCCCTGAAAGACACCTGGTCGAAGGCCAGAGGAAAGCCTGCCGGGAGGGTCATTTCACGACATCGCCGTACTGCTCGTTGACCGCTTTCAGGGACAGGTCGCCCTCTTCCAGAGCTGCATCGATGCTGACCCGCCCGTCAAAAACGAAACATTCCCCAACCCAGCCGTTGTTGCTTTCCGGGGCAGTCAGGAAGTAATTCATGATGCCCCCCTCAAGCTGATACACGTCCATGCCGAGGTCCAGCATCCAGGCACTGGCCTTCTCACAGCGGATGCCCCCGGTGCAGAACATGGCGATGCGCTTGCCTTCCCATTCTTTCTGGTGGTCCAGTACGTACTTCGCGAAATCACGGAACTTCTTGACCCCTGGATTGATGGCCCCCTCAAAAGTGCCGATGCGGGCCTCAAAGTCGTTGCGGTTGTCCAGCACAACCACATCCTCCTGATGGATCAGGTCGAGCCACTCCGAAGGGGGCACCTGCACTCCCGTTTTGCTGGTTGCATCCACGCCATCGATTCCCAGGGGGACCAGTTCAGGTTTCACGCGGATTTTCAGGCGTTTGAAGGGCATCTCGCTGGCAGGGGTGCGTTTGGGGTGCAGGCCTGTGAAACGGGGGTTCTGATGAAGCACCGTCCAGAAAGCATTCAACTGTGCCTCGGAGCCCGCCAGCATCCCATTGATGCCTTCATGGGCCACCAGAATGCTTCCCCGCAGGCCGGAACGGGTGCACAGGTCGGTCAGGTCGGAAGCCAGTTGTTCTGGGTCATCCACCTGAACAAATTTGTAGAAAGAGTCATGCCACAGGTCTAACATCAGGCCCATTTTACCAGTGAGAACAGAAAAACCCATGAAAAAGAGCAGCAGGAGATTCCTGCTGCTCTTTTGTGTCCTGATGCCTTAAAGGTTCAGAAGCTGAACTTCACACCCACACGGGTTTTGACGCCCAGGTTGCTGGGAGCAGCAACGGTGTTGGTGGTCAGGTTGTACTGGGGATTGAATTCCCCGAACAGGGCGATGCGGTCGGTGACATCAAACTTGGCACCCACAACCCCGCCGATGTAGAAGTCAGAGCCATTGCCTGAAGCATTCTGCAGGGGAGCCTGCTTCCAGCCTGCTCCCACACCGACATAAGGACCAAAACGGGAACCGTTGTCGAAGTCCAGAATCAGGTTGGCATTTACGTCCAGCGCACTGTTGCTGGGGCGGTAGGAGGCACCAATGCGCACTCCAGCATTGCCAATCACGTCATTGATGCCGATGTTCCCACCGATCTCCAGACGGTCGGTGAAAGCTCCGGTGTCGGTCAGGCTGGCTGCGCCGTTCACGGACACGTAGAAGCGGGGGTTGTACACCACAGGGGTCACAGTGAAGTCACTGGCAGATGTACCGGTGTCAGGGGTGGCCGTGGTGGTGTCAGGGGTGGTGGGCGTGATGTCAACGCTGGGGGTGGTGGTGTCAGGGGTGGTGGGGACCACAGCACTGGCTCCGGGTTCACCCTGTGGGCCCTGGGGGCCAGCAGGACCCTGAGGGCCAGCAGGACCGGGCTCACCAGCAGGACCCTGAGGACCAGCAGGACCCGCAGGACCGGGCTCACCAGCGGGACCCTGAGGACCAGCGGGACCGGCAGGACCGGGTTCACCAGCGGGACCCTGAGGACCAGCAGGACCCGCAGGGCCCACATCACCCGCAGGACCGGCAGGACCGGCGGGGCCAGCAGGACCCACATCACCCGCAGGGCCAGCAGGGCCAGGTTCACCCGCAGGGCCCTGAGGACCGGCAGGACCCGCAGGGCCTTGTGGACCAGGGGTGGTCTGGATGGTGGCAATCTGGTTCTGGGCCGTGGACAGATCGGTGCGCATGGTGTCCAGCTGCGCGATCAGTTCGTCAATCTGGGCTTCCAGATCCTCAATGCGGGCATCGCGTTCAGCATCGGCTTCAGCGGCTGCGTCAAGGTCTGCGCGAATCTGGTCAAATTCACCGCCAAGTTCAGTCACCGCGTTCTGAATCAGGGTCAGGCCCTGGTCGTCCACGCTCTTCATGCTGGGACTGTTCAGCAGGCGGTACAGAATCAGGGCCATCTGGTAGCGGGTGAGGTTTTCATTCCCACGGTAGGTGCCGTCAGGGAAACCTTCCACCAGACCGTTGGCCACAGCCCAGCGCACAGCTTCTTCAGCCCAGTGGCCTGCGGGAATGTCCGTCAGGTTGGGCGTCGCCACTGTGGTGGTCGTTGTGGTGGTTGTGGTGCTTTGCGCGAATGCAATGGGTGCGCTCAGAAGTATGGCGGTGGTTAAAATCAGTCTTTTTCGCATCGTTTTCCCCACTTTCTACGTGATGAAATGCACGTTCATCTGCTCATCACGCTAAACAGGGCCGATGATGTTGCTGTAAACAAACATTAAATTCAACGGCATTCTTAGGATTTTTCACAATTGCTCTTCCCTATGCCGTACGTCAGAAAATTCTGTATGAGGGAGTTAAACAATTGCTTAAGAAAGCGCTTTTCTTCACCGTTGGGCTCACACGCAGTTCATGAGTCCAGCATCACTTTTCCCTGGCCTCTGGTGGCGTCCTGGACCTGCTGCTGGAGCGTTTCAAACTCGTCTGCCAGAAGCGTGAGATGGAAGGTGAGACCCTGCTCAGTGTATTCCTCCGAGCGTTCAAAGAGGGTGAATCCTTCCAGAAGCCTGTACAGGACACTGTTGAGCTCAAAAGGAACCTGGATGTCCAGAGAGACCCTCGGGAGTTCCTCATGTTTTTCAGCTGTGCGCAGGGCCTCTGCAGCGGAACCTCCATATGCCCTGACCAGACCGCCCGCACCGAGTTTGGTGCCTCCGTAGTAGCGCACCACGGCAACCACAGTATGGTCCAGCCCCTGGCCTTCAATGGCCCGCAAGATGGGTTGACCTGCGGTGCCACCAGGTTCTCCGTCGTCGTTGAAGCGGTATTGCTGTTCTATTTTGTAAGCCCAGCAGACGTGGGTGGCCTCAGGATGTTTCTGGCGCACCCCTTGTACAAAGGCCAGGGCTTCTTCTGGTGTATCGCTGCGGGAAGCATAGACCAGAAAATCTGAACCTTTCACTTCTTCCTGATGCTCGGTGGGATGTTTGAGCGTGGTGAAAAGGGCCATGAAGTTAAAGCAACCCCTTCTCCTGCAGCAGAGGTCTGGCCTGGAACAGGGCAATCACAGTGTTGCCATCCAGAATTTCTCCGGCATCCAGCATCCGGTAAACTTCCTGAACCGGGGTCAAATTCAGGGTCAGGAGCTCACTTTCCTCTAATTGAGGTTCACCAAGTGTCACTCCCAGCGCAACAAAGGGATAGAAGACAGCACCCGTGAAAGCAGGCTGCGGAAAGAAAGCAGGCAGGGCATGCCACTCTTTCGCCTCTCCTCCCACCTCTTCGAGCAGCTCTCTTTTTGCGCACTCAAACACATCTTCTCCAGGTTCCACACTTCCGGCAGGCACCTCGGTGATCACCCGGCGCAGCGGATGGCGGTACTGGTCGATCAGGGCCACCTCTCCACTTTCGGTGATGGGCAGAATGAAGACCGCAGCCGCACCCAGCGGACGGTACACATACTCAAACTGCATTCCAGTCGGGGTTTCCACATGGTCCACCAGAATTCTGCGGGGTTTTGGGTGGATCTCGCGGGTGGAAATGACCCTGTACTGTTCGATTGGAGTTTCATGAAACAAGTCCCAGTTGCGATGGCGCATGCATTTAAGGTACTACGGATGGGTGCACCACCTCGCGCGTTTTTTCACGGTTTTGCTGGCCCCACTCGTCCTCTCCACCACGCTCGCCCAGGGGGTCCTGTCGGCACCCCGATCTGCCAAACGCGAGGGATTCACCCGGGTCGTTCTGGACCTGCCCCCCAACACCCCCTACCTGCTCACCTATCTGCCTGACGGCATCCAGATCCGCCTGACTGGCATGCAGGCTGCGCCCCTCTCAGGCACCCTGAATGCTGCTGATGTGCAGTCCTGGTCCTACGCTGCCGATGCAGACGGGGTCACAGTGCGCTTCAAGACCCCCTTTCCGGTGAACGACCAGCGGGGATTGAAGTTCCTGCCCCTGCCTCCCAGTGAAGACAGCACCCAGCTCAGACTGGTGCTCGATTTCTCTCCAGGGATGCTCAGAATTGATCCCTTCCAGCCGCAACCCCTTCCTGTCTTCCCCCTCAACACCCAGATCGTGCTGGACCCGGGTCACGGCGGCAGTGATCCCGGTGCTGTCGGAGGGGTGGTTGAAAAAGAAGTGACCCTGCAGGTGGCCCAGATGGTGCGGGACCACCTCACCCAGGCAGGCGCACAGGTCACTTTGACCCGCAACGCAGATGTGGACCTCAGCCCCATCAAAGACCGCGATCTGCGGGCAAGGGCCGCAATGGGGAAACCTCCACAGCAGTACTTTGTTTCCATCCACGTGAACAGTGACACGGCAGGCAATGGAGCCGGAATTGAAACCTGGTATTACACCCCACAGAGCAAAACTTTTGCAGACGCCCTGCAAAGACGCATGATCGAGATGACCGCCCACACCTCCAGGGGGGTCAAACGGGCTCCTTTTGTGGTCATCAAAGAACCCTACATCCCTGCCGCACTGGTGGAGGTGGGCTTTGCCAGCCATCCCCTCGACAGCGAGAACCTGAGAAACCCCATCCACCTGCAACGCATTGCTTATGGCATTGCCCAGGCCATCCGGGACCAGTACCCCACCCTGCCCTCTCTGGCTCCTGTGACCCCTCCAGAGCCTTCCATTCCTCTCCCCACCACCCCATTGGAGACCCCTGATCCCTCAGTTCCTCTTGATCCCGACTTTGAGCATGGACAAATGTAAGGTGAATGACCGAAAACCATTACAATGTGAAACATGCAACTGATCGAACAACTGCAGAGCCTCTTCGGGGGATTTGAATCGTTCTGGCTGATCGTCACACAGTTTGGCAATGACATGACTTTCATCGCCTTGCTGGCCCTCTATTACTGGCTGGTCAGCCCGTCTGGAGGCCGCCAGCTTGGTGTGTGGTTCGGCATCAGCCTGCTGGTGAACACCCTGATCAAAGACAGTCTGGGATACGAGCGCCCCTACGACCTCAAACCCGAGATCGCCAGTGAGGCCGCCAAAGCCACCGGAACTGGACCAGGCCTTCCAAGCGGACACGCCCAGATGAGCGCCACCATGTGGTGGATTGCCGCCACCCAGATCAAAAAGACCTGGTTCTGGGTGCTGGCTGTTGTGCTGGTCCTCCTGATTGGCCTGTCCCGCATTGTGCTGGGGGTGCACTTCCCTGCCGATGTGATCGGAGGCCTGATTCTGGGTGCCCTGTTCGTGCTGACTGCGGCTTTCGTGCAGGTCCCCGGTCTGAACATGGTCGCCCGCATCATCACAGGCGTTCTCGGTCTGGGCCTCGCCCTCCTGATTCCCAGCCTGGCCCTGAGTTTTGCAGTGCTTTCTGGAGCCCTGATCTGCAGCGGCAAATACGAAGCCCCCAGAACCATCGGGCACAAACTGGGAACAGCCCTGGTGGGTCTGCTGCTGGTGGCCATTGTCTACATCGGTCCCAAAGTGATCCTGAATGACCAGATGGAGCACAGTGCTGTGGGTGAATTCCTGCGCTACTTCGCTCTGGTGCTGGTGGCCCTGGCTGTGGTTCCCCGCGTGATGCGCTTCAAGCCCCTCCAGGCCGAACCTGCCCCTGCACTGGGCACCGTGGTCAGCGGAGACTGAAGCTTCCTTACGCTGCGCTTTCCTCCCCTGCAAACAGGGGAGGATTTTTGTGGTCTTCAGATCACCCGGCGGTCTTGATTCTCAGCACGAACGCCACGGGTGTAGCGCTGTTCCAGAAAGCGAATCACCCGGGTCAGGGTGAAGGTGATCAGGAAATACACCACGGCCAGCACAGCGTAGGTCTCAAACTGGCGGTAGGTCGCCCCGATGATCAGCGATCCCTGCCTGAAGAGTTCCGTGATGGTCACGGCACTGGCCAGACTGCTGCCCAGAATCAGCGAGATGAACTCGTTGCCCAGCGCAGGCAGAATGAACATCATCGCTTGTGGGACAATCACCGACTGCAGGGTCTGCATGTTGTTGAGGCCCAGGCTTCTGGCGGCCTCAACCTGGCCTCTGGGAATGCTCTGCAGTCCGCCGCGCACAATTTCGGAGATGTAGGCGGCAGAGTAAAGCCCGAGGGCAAGCACTGCTGCAGGAAAAGCATCCAGGAAAACCCCCACTGCAGGCAGACCGTAGTACACCACGCTGAGCTGCACAATCAGGGGAATGCCCCGCACAAAAGTCACGTAGGCCAGTCCAAGCTGGGAAAGCACCGGAACCCTCCAGAGCCTGACCACCGCAATGAGCATCCCGAAAATCAGTCCGACGCCCAGTGCACTCAGGCTGACTTTCAGGGTCATGAGGGTGGCGGTCCACAGCAACTGTGGACGGTCTCCTTCAAAAATGGACTGGAAGCCCTGCAGCAACTCTGAAACGGTCACTCACACACCCAGAATGTAAAGCATGGCCTCTGGAATGGCATTCCTCCAGGTCACCCAGTTGTGCCCACTCTGGTACTCCCGGTACTGGTGGGGAATCTGCAGTTCGTGCATCAGTGCGGCCATCTTGCGGTTGACCGTGCAGAGCCACTCGATGGTTCCGGTGTCCAGTGAGACCCTCAGGTGACGGGGAGGGTTCTGCTTGAGGTGGTCCAGAATCCACGGGTGGGCCTCATAGGCATCGTAATCTGCCCTTCCAGGTTCGGCCAGGAAAGCCCCGGAGTGGGCCACCACATGCCGGAAGACCTCCGGGTGTTTGCTGGCTGTGTAAAGGCTGATCAGGCCCCCCAGAGAAGCCCCCCACATGCCTCTGCCCTCTGGATCGGTCCGCACAGCGTAACTGGATTCCACCATCGGGAAGACCTCGGTCTGCAGGAAGGTGAAGTAGTCGTCGTTCAGGTAGTACTCGATGGTGCGGTCATTGGGTTCCAGAAAGACAAACACTGCGGGTTGCATGCGGTTCTCGGCAATCAGGATGTCCGCGATCTCCCCGAGCCTTCCCGTTCTGAAGAAAGCCACCCCATCTTGCACATAGAACACCGGATATTTCTGGCTGGCATCGTAATTCGCAGGCGTGTACACATAAGCCCTGCGGGTCCCGGAGAAAACCGACCCCTCCCACACGTGCCTGTGCACTGTGCCCGCAGGAACATCCTTCTTGCTGTTCATCTGCTTCAGGACCCGGTGCAGCTCATAGCTCCCGATCTGAATGGCCCGGGGATAATTCCACCAGGGGTTCAGGCTCTTCTGGGGATTGTCGGGATCTGCAAAAGGTTTCCCATCCTCTCCAATCCACGCGTATTCCACCCAGCTGTTCCTGGGAAATTCCAGCTCCACATGCCCTGTAGAAACCGGAATGGATTCACTGCGGTGCCAGTCGGTGAAATCTCCAGTCAGGCCCACTGCACCTGCCGGAGGGAAGAAACGGACTTTTTGACCCAACACTTCAAACGCCATGGTTGGTAGTTTAACAGCAAGATCCCCCCTGCCCTTCGCGTTGCTCAGGGCGGTCCCCCCTTGAGGAAGGGGGGTTGGTGATCGACCGAACTGGAGACCATTCCAGACGCATAACAAGTCCCCCTTAACAAGGGGGACAGCTTCGAGCGAATGCGAGAAGCAGGGGGATCTGGCGTGGCAGCAACCCCAGGCGCACACCAAGTCCCCCTTCGTCAAGGGGGACCGTTCCTAGCAGCGCGAGGAACAGGGGGATCTGACTTGGCATTGCACTCAAACACCCACCTCCTCCCAAACCCTCCCTTCAATCTCCTCCCACTCAATGGCGGTCTGGCGTCCTGCGTCGAATTCCTCTTCCACCCAGCGGGCCAGGGCGAGCAGTCTGGGGTCGGTCTTGGAAAGTTCAATGCCGCGGTGCTGTTTGATCACGAAGATCAGGCCTGCCAGTCCGGATTCTTTGGTGATGGAGACTTCCAGGGGCCTTCCGAGGAGTTTCGGGACATCAAAGGGGGCGTACATCCACCAGAATTTGTTGAGGCCGTCGGCGTGAATGCCTGCCCGGGTGCGGTGGGCGTCTTTGCCATACAGGGGGTATTTGGCGGGGATGCCCTGACCGAGGGTGTCGTACAGGTCCACCAGGGCATTGAGCGCCGTGAAGTCTGGCTTCTCCGGGAAATAACCCATCCCAATGAGGTGAAGCAGGATGCCTTCCAGTGGGGCATTTCCGGTGCGTTCTCCCTTGCCGAGCAGGGTGCCGTTGATGGCGGCGCATCCGGCCTGAATGGCCGCCAGGGAATTGGCCACGGCCAGATGGGTGTCGTTGTGGGGGTGAAATTCCAGCTGCTCTGCCTGAATCCCCAGATGGCGAATGCTTTTGATGATGGTGGGAACAGACCTCGGGGCGGCCACCATTTCCAGCGGAAGCCCAAGGCCCATGGTGTCACACACGCGGAATCTGGGCTGGATGCCGTAAGGATCTGCGAGTTTCTGGACCTGCTCAATGAAGGAGAGCATGAAGTTCAGGTCTGCGCGGGTGGCGTCTTCCAGGTGCAGTCTGGGGCGGATGCCTGCATCCAGCACCATTTCCACAGCTTCCAGGTAGGTGCTTGTGGCCTGTTCGCGGCCCCCAGGGGTGAATTTGTGGAAGGTGTGGTAATCGGAGATGGAGGCCAGCATGCCTGTTTCGCGGATGCCCAGAGCACGGATCAGGCCCACGTCTTTTTTGCTGGCCCGAATCCAGGTGGTGGGTTCGATGGGTGCTCCAGAGTGGTGCCTTTCCAGGGCACCCTGCAGCATCTTCAGGTCTGCGTCCCGGTAAACGAAGAATTCTGCCTGCCGGATGGCTCCGCTCTGGCCTGTGAACTGGCACATGAGATCAAAAATCTGCAGGCCCTGCTCGGTGGTGAGCGGGAGGCCCCCTTGCTGTCCGTCCCGGTGGGTGGTTTCCGTGGTCCAGGTCTGGGTGGGGAGGGTGGTGGGCTTTTCGGTCCACACGTATTGCGGGAAGCTGTCCTGCGGGAAGCTTTCTGGGAAGTACTGGGCGGTGGTCATGTCTTCAAACTAGATCTCTTGATTGATGTTGTCAATCTTGATTCAGCAATCAATATGTTCTGCAGTATACTCAGACCATGTCCAGCACCCTGACCGCAGAAGAGGCCGCCCAGCTTCTGGGCATCTCCAGAGCCACCCTGTACAGCTATGTCTCCAGGGGCATGATTCGCTCGGTGGACCAGTCCAGCAAGACCCGCGAAAAAAGGTACCTGCGGGAAGACATCGACCAGCTCATCAGCCAGAAAGAGCAGCGCAAAAATCCAGGCGAGGTCGCCAAAACCGCCCTGCACTGGGGAAGCCCTGTGCTGGACACCAGCATTTCCCTGATCGAGCAGGGACGCCTGTTCTACAGAGGTCAGGAAGCGACTGCGCTTGCCCGATCCAGAACCTTTGAGGAGGTGGCCTCCTTCCTGTGGACCGGGGATTTCCATGCCTTCCCGGAAGCCAGCATGCCAGAGCTTCCAGATGCCCTGCTCTTCCAGATGCAGCCCCTGCCTCTGATGGGCCGTTACCAGTGCGTCCTGGCGCATGCCCAGTCCATGGACCTGTCTGCCCTGAACCTGAAACCGTCCAGCCTGCTCAGAACAGGTCGAAAAATCCTCTCGGTGCTCACCTGGGCGACCACTGGAAGCCGTGCGAAGACAGCCATTGCGGAACAGCTCAGCCTGCACTGGACAGGAAACACACAGGCCACCACCCTGATCGATCAGGGCCTGATCCTGTGTGCAGAACACGAACTGAACATCTCCGCTTTCACCGTGCGCTGTGCGGTTTCTGCCGAGGTGGATCTTTACGCCGCCATCATCACGGGCCTGTCGTCTCTGCAGGGACGCAAACACGGGGGGATGGTCCCCAGGGTGGACCGTCTGTTGCAGGACAGTCTGCAAGATGGGGTCAAAACAGCCCTACAGAATCTTTTTACCCGTGGAGAACGGACACCTGGATTCTCACAACCCCTGTATCCGCAGGGCGACCCCAGAGGCAAATTCCTGTTGAATGAGCTCAGAAACCTGCCTCTCGATCCTGCCCTGAGGAGGGTCATGGATGACCTCATCCCTTTCATGGCAGAGGAGTTCGATGAGCATCCCACCATTGACTGGGCACTGGCCGTACTGGCAAGACATCTGGGGCATCCGGTGCAGGCAGGACTGGCCCTGTTTGCCCTTGGACGCACCGCAGGCTGGATTGCACACGCGCTGGAACAATACCAGGACCCCAGACTGATCCGTCCGAGGGCCAGTTATGTGGGGCCACAACCTCAACTGGATTGATCGATTTGGGCAAACAGTGGGGCCAGAACGGTCCTGACCTCCTGCACAGTGCTGACCTGCTGCAGGTCTTTTTTCAGCTCTGGATGATGGGGGAAATACTGCCAGAGTACCTTGCGAAGTTGCCGGATGCCTGAGTGTTCACCGTACCATTCCACATTGAGTTCCGCGTGCTCCAGGGCCAGCATGATGCGTTGCTGCAAATCAGGTTCGCTGTTGCCCTGAACCATGGAGAAGATCCAGGGGTTTCCCACAGCCCCTCTGCCGATCATCACGCCAGCAACCCCGAGTTGCATGCGCTCATGGAAGTCCTGCACGCTCCTGACATCTCCAGAGCCAATCACCGGGATGGAGAGGGTGCGGGCCACCTCTCCCACAGTTTCCCAGTCGGCGTGGCCTTCATAACGCTGGGCACTGGTGCGGCCATGCACGGTGATCAGGTCTGCCCCTGCTTCCTGCAGACCCAGAGCAATCTCAAGGGCCTGGTTGCTGTCCCAGCCAATGCGCATCTTGGCACTGATCGGCAGTGTGGTGGATTTTTTCATGGCAGAAACCAGTGAGAAGGCCACTTCCGGGGTCTGGAGCAGGCAGGCCCCTCCCCTGCCTTTCATTTTGGGAACCGGACAGCCCATGTTCAGGTCGATGGCTGCTGGTCTGCACTCCTGTTCCATCCTGAAAGTGGCTGCAGCAAGCACCTCCGGGTCTGCACCGAACAGTTGCAGCACCAGGTCCTCTTCTCCAGGGTAGGGCATGCCCAGTTCCAGGGTGCGGCTTCCCCCTTCCAGAACGCCCTGGGCACTCATCATTTCACTGACGGTCCAGGCTGCCCCGCAAGACCTTGCAAGTTTTCGGAAAGGGGCGTCCGTGTATCCTGCCATTGGAGCAAGCATGCCCTGGGCGAACTTCAGACGGTCTGCATAAAAATGCAGGTTTCTGGAAGTTTTTGTTGTCGTGTCTGGTTGTGGCTGCACCGCCGTCATCTGAACCAGCATGCCACAGACAGGTGAGTCCGTGTTGTGAAAAACCGCCATCTGTCTGCAGCACGCAGAAAATGAAATTTCTTCTCCTGCTGCAAGGCGGTCTGAACCCTGTTCAGCTTAAGCAAGCGGGAACGACCATGAACAAATGGTCATATACTGTAGATGCGGTAGGAGGTCCATGTGCTGACATTTAGAGAAGTCACTCCCCAGGACGCAGAGCGTGTCCATCAACTGTATCTGGCTTCTCCGCATTACTTTGGTCTGATCGGAACCCACATCCCCAACCTCACCGAGGTCGAGCGTGAAGTGTATCTGGCGACCCTGGACCCCAGAAGAACCCTTGTCTTTTTATGCAATGGCGAAGAAGAACTGGGTTACCTGGATTACAAAATGGATTACCCGCAGGCAGGAGATGTCACCATCAACCTGCTGCTGCTCACCGAACGCAACCAGAGCAAAGGTTACGGGCGTGCCGCCGTGCGGACCCTGGAAGCCCAGCTCAAAAACACCAACCGGGTGAAACGCATCCTGGCAAGCGTGTATGGCCAGAACCCCCAGGCCGTGCGCTTCTGGGAAAACCTCGGCTATTCTTTTGCCATCGACGCCCGCCCGATCATGGAATGGTACGCCAAACCGCTGGAGGTCACGGCTTAAATGATTGTCATCAAGTACGGCGGAAACGCCATGAAATCCCTCGAACTGCGCAGGGCCATCACCGCAGAAATTGCATCGCTCAGAGGGCAAGAAGATGTGGTGATCGTACACGGGGGCGGTCCGGTCATTGAACAGAACCTCAAAGCCCGCAACATCCCCAGTGAATTCAAACGGGGCCTCAGGGTCACCACCCCGGAGGTCATGGATGTCACCGAGCAGGCCCTGACCCGGCTCTCCAAGGAACTCGCCCAGGACCTTGGAAACGCCATCGGCCTGAGCGGGCGGGACATGAAACTCCTCGTCGGGAACACCGTTGCAGAGGACCTCGGGCGGGTGGGCCTGATTCACACCGTCAACACCGAACTGCTGCACAAGCTGGCTGGCATTGGCATCACCCCGGTGATTGCATGCGTGGGCACCGATGAAAATGGGGATGCCCTGAATGTGAATGCAGACTGGGCCGCAGGTGCGGTGGCCGGTGCCCTGAACGCCCCCATCCTGTACCTGACCGATGTCGACGGCGTATACACCAACTACCCCGACCCTGAAAGCCTTGCCCCGCAACTCACCCGCGCCGACATCGAAAAGGGCATTCAGGACGGCTGGATTGCAGGGGGCATGATTCCCAAAGTGGAAGCCGCTTTGCACGCTCTGGACAAAGGTGCACCCAGTGCCACCATCGGTTCTGGCATGCGGTCCGGGGTGCTCAGGGAGATGGTCGGTGGGGCCAGAGGGACGCGGATTGTTCCCTGACATGTAGGAGCCGAGAGCATCGTGCTACATGGCAGTGAGATTGTCCAGAAGCAAGCCAATCATGCTGTTGCAGCTTACGATGGATGCGCTGCAGCACATCCATCCACCTTGAAGCAAAAGTCAGAGCCTTTCTGACCTGCCCTCGGCTCTCAGCCCTCGGCAATTTGCGCCGTCCTGCCCAGACCTTGCAATGGCACTGCATGGTGAAACCCAGGGGCTTGACGGATCTGGAAACTCACGATATACTTCTACGCGTCCTGTGGGCACTCTTCTGTACTGGGGTATCGTCTAACGGCAGGACAACGGTCTTTGGAACCGTCGGTCATGGTTCGAATCCATGTACCCCAGCCAACACACCAGCCTGAAAAGGCTGGTTTTTCTTTGTACGCCAAGCGGCTTAAGCCAGACCACAGAGGGCAGAATGTCCTGCACCTTCTACACTGAAGGGGCGTACAGCACTTGACCTTCCTCCTTAAGAACCGCAGCCTTGAGCAAGCTGCGGCTATTTTTTGATGACCAGATCTCTGACTGGGCATTCCAACTCAAACTTCCCAGCATTGGCTTTCCCTCCACGACCTTTTTCTGACGGCTGAAAGCTGATGGCTGATGGCTCTTTCACCACATGTTCTGGTGCATCAGGGTGGAAAACACCAGGGTGGTCTCGGTGGTTCCGAAGGTGCTGAGTTCCTGCACCAGTTTTTCGAGGTCCTCGATGGAACGGGCCTGCACGTCCAGCATCAGGGAGACCTGACCCAGCACGTGGTAGACCTCACGCACCTCCTTCTTGTTCTGCGCCCACTCCTGCACGGCCCGGTACCTGGATGCCGGACAGGTCAGGTGAATGAAGGCCTTGAGGGTGTACCCGAGTTTCTGCGGGTTGAGGGTGGCGGTGTACCGTTCGATGATGCCTGCATCTTCCAGTTTGCGAATCCGCTCAGCGACACTCGGGGCGGTGAGGCCCACTTCCCGGGCGATCTGGGCATGGGTCAGGCGGGCATTCTGTTGCAGCAGGGTCAGAATGCGCCCATTGGTTTCATCGAGCAAGGTCATGGGGTCATTTTAACTTCAGATCAAAGAGAAATCAGGCTTTCTGCCTTGGATTGTTTCTGTTGCGAAACAGGCTTTTTCTGCACACTGGAGGCATGGTCTTGTTTTCCGGTCTGCTGGTGGGATTTGCCATTGCCATGCCCGTGGGTGCGATTGGAACCCTGTGCTTCACCCGCACCCTGAGCCAGGGATTCTGGGTGGGGTTTCTCTCGGGTCTGGGGGCCGCGACTGCCGATGCCCTGTATGGTGCTCTGGTGGCTTATGGGGGCAGTTTGCTGGGAAGCTTTGTTTCCCAGTGGGAGCTTCCTCTGAAGGTGGTGGGTTCCCTGTTTCTGGTTTACCTGGCCGCAACCACCTGGTCTTCTCCCCTGCCCAGAGAAAACCTGCGGCTGCAAGGGGCTTATTTCAGCACCCTGCTTCTGACCCTCAGCAACCCCTCCACCCTTCTGTCTTTTGCAGCGGTTCTCACAGCGCAGGGACTCACCGGGAAAAGCAGCACAGCCCTGCTTTTTGTGCTCGGATGTTTCCTGGGCTCTGCCCTGTGGTGGCTGATTCTGGCAACCCTCGGGCACCTGCTCAGCCACCGGATGAAACCCGCACACCTCCACATCACCCGCAAGATCTCAGGGGTGATGCTGCTTGGATTCGCAGCCGTGGGATTGTCTTCGGCTGCTGGGTTGCTCTCTTGAAATTCTGTTCGAGGTGCGAGAGGGAAAAGCTTTTTGAGTCGCTTCACACCGGGTGCTTGCTCAGCAAAAAGCACTGCACTCCTTTTGCGAACATCAACAGCTGTGCAGCGTTTCAGGGTCTACGCCGGGTGGCTTAAAGGTCGCTCCTCCAAAAGACGCATGTGGCTTTTGAGGTGCAGCACTAAACTGAATGCATCTCCGGAAAAACAAATTTCTGAAGGAGGTGCAAACAACCGTTTTTCCGGCCCGCTCCCCTCCGGGGGAGTTTTTTGTTGGGCTTGATTACACCACATGAACCCATGCAGCACGGAATCTGTCACAATGCTGTAAATGATCAAAGCAGTTGTATTTAATCTGGATGGCACCCTGCTGGACCAGCACAGCACGGTCGAGCAGTTTTTGTCTGGCCATCTGGTGCGGATGGGCATTCCAGAAGCATTGAAAAGCGCCTATATGGATTTGTTTTATCAATGGAATCAGGCAGGAGACCCCCCACATGCACAGTTGTTTGAAATCCTGCAACAGAAATTTCTCCCCCAGCGGGATGCAGAGGTGCTCCGCGAGGACTTCGCACGTTACGCCTGGCAAACCCCGGTCCTGTACCCGGGCACCTACACCACGTTGCTGGAGTTGCGCTCGATGGGTCTGAAACTGGGCCTGATCACCAACGGGACCCATTTCAGCCAGAGGGCCAAGATCGCCTTTTCAAGGCTGGCAGAGTACATCGATGTGATCCTGATCTCTGAAAAAGAACAGTTGCGCAAGCCCGACCCAGAGATTTTCCAGCGTGCTCTGAAGCGTCTGGGTGTGGAGGCCCGCCAGTGTGCTTTTGTTGGCGATGACCCTCTGGAAGACATCACGGGGGCAGCCCAGGTGGGCATGAAAACAGCGTGGGTGCACCACGGTCGCCTGTGGGAGATCAGCGAAGTGCAGCCCGACTGGATGCTGGGCTCTGTCCCTGAACTCATCCGGGTGCTGTCCAGAAGGCAGCCCCTGAAAATCTGATCAGGCAGGCTGGGCTTTTGTTCTGCCGGGAAAACTGGCCACCGCCACCCCGAGCAGCAGCACGACTCCGCCCATGACCACCTGCAGGGTCGGGAACTCCCTGAAAAACAAAATGGCCAGCACACTGGACCCCACCGGTTCCAGCAAAATCAGCAAGCTCACCAGGGTGGGATTCATCTGCTTCATGGCCCAGTTGAAACTGGTGTGCCCGATCAATTGCGGGATCAGGGCCAGCAGGGCAATCCAGAAGTAGGCTTCCAGGGGAGCCTGATACCCCACCCCAAAAATCAGGGGCATGGGAAGCAGGGTCACTGCTGCAGCCCCATACGCCAGTCCAGCATAAAGCTGGGTGGGCACCCCGAGGTGCTGCGCCTGCCGTCCCAGCATGAAATACCCCCCAGCACACATGGCCCCCACCAGAGCCAGCAGGTTCCCGAACAACGGATCTGGAGCCGTTGCTGTGGTTTCCTGACCGAAAGCCACCAGAGCCCCTCCTCCCAGGGCCACCACAATGCCAATCACCGTTTGCAGGGTGGGCGGATTTTTCAGGAAGATCCAGGCAATCAAAGCCACCCATACCGGTGTGGTGGTGGCAAGGGCCGTGCTGGACGCAATGCTGGTGTAACTCAGCGAGGTGATCCAGGTCATGAAGTGCAGGGCCAGCAGCACCCCGGAAGCCACCGTGAAACCCCACGCCCGGCCAGACAGACGGTGCTTCGCCAGGCCCCTCAGGGTGAAGGGCAGCAAAACCAGGGAAGCCAGGGTCAGACGACCTGCAGCAATCACCAGACTGAAAAGCGGCGTGTGCTCAGGGTGGGCATTGGAGGCGAAACGGATCAGCACTGCAGCGCAGGAAACAGCAAGCACACCAACAGTCAGCACCAGGGGAAGTTGCAGGCGGGAAGTCATGGTGTTGTGATTCTAACTGGAAAAGATGGGCTGCGCCCGCCGAGGGCCGAGAGCAAAAGACACAAAGGGCTGAAGGCAAAAGGCCACGGATGGATAGGCGCAGGTTCTTGAGTTGCTCTGGTGGCCCAGAAAGCAAGTTGTCAACATCAAGAAGCCTGGGCATTAAAAACAAAAGCAGAAGTGCTCAGCTGCAACCCAAATGGCCTCTGCTTTGACTGCTCTCGGCTCCCTCAACCCTCTGAAGAAACCTCAACACCCTCCAGCACTGGCCGCTCATCCAGCACAAAATCCGGGACCAGATGCATGGCGTCCTGCAGCACTTCCAGTCCGGCGCCAGGTTTGTAGGCCTGTTCGCTGATGTGCCGTTTGAAGGCCCTGGCTCCCGGTTTGCCCTGAAACAGGCCCAGAATGTGACGGGTGATTCTGCTGATGTACACGCCCTGTTCAAGCTGTTCAGCAGCGTAGTCCATGAGTTCAAGCAGAATTTCGCGTCTGGTTTTTGGCAGGGCTGTTGAACCAAAAAGAAGCTGGTCTGCCAGAGCCAGGATGTAGGGGTTCTGGTAGGCTGCCCGGCCAATCATGACCCCATCCACATGCTCCAGGTGGGATTTCGCCTGCTGCAGGTCCAGAATTCCACCGTTGATGATGACCTCCAGATCCGGGAAGTCTTTTTTGAGCTGGTAGACCACATCGTATCGAAGCGGCGGAATCTCACGGTTTTCTTTCGGGCTCAGACCGGACAGCCAGGCTTTGCGGGCATGCACAGTGAAAGAGGTGCAACCGCCTTCACGGACCGTCTCAATGAAGCGGATGAGCAGTTCATAGCTGTCCAGATCATCAATGCCAATGCGGTGCTTGACCGTCACAGGGATGGAAACGGCCTCACGCATGGCCTGCACGCAGTCGCGGACCAGTTCTGGTTTTGCCATCAGGCAGGCCCCGAAAAAACCATTCTGCACGCGGTCACTGGGGCAGCCCACATTGAGGTTGATCTCGTCGTAACCGTACTGCTTGCAGATGGCGGCACTTTTTGCGAGGTCTTCTGGATTGCTTCCCCCAAGTTGCACGGCAATGGGGTGTTCTTCTGGATGAAAAGCCAGATGGCGGTCCTGGTCCCCGAACAGGATGGCCCCGGTGGTGACCATCTCGGTGTACATCAGGGTGTGCTGGCTGATCAGGCGCAGGAAATACCGGTCGTGGCGGTCTGTCCAGTCCATCATTGGGGCGACGCTCAGGCGTCTGTTGAGCTTCATTTCAGACATGTGGATGCTTTCTGGGAGAGGCAGGGGGAACAATCACCCCATCTTATCGATGGTACAACACCTCTTCCCTGTTTCGCATGATAGGCCGTCATAATTCTGCAAGCGTGCATATGACACAATAAACCCATATGAGAACAGCGGTGTGGGCGCGAATTCATGCATTTATGCAGCCTTCCACTTATTTGTGGCGCACCCTGCCTCTTGCCCTCCTGTTGATGGTCATGCAGGCTTTTCAGCTGTTCAAGAGCACTGATGACAGCTTCTGGGACCTGTGGACCCGGCTGCTTCCCGGCTATTCCAGCAGTCCTGTGGTGCTGGTCACCATTGATGAAAAAACCCTTTCAGAATACGGGCGAATCAGCAGCTGGGACCGCCGCCTCTACGTGCAGGCCCTGGACCACCTGCAGGAGGCCGGGGCAACTGCCATCGGACTGGATGTGCTTTTTCCAGAGCGTTCCCCTCAGGACCGTGAGTTCATTGCCGCACTGAAAAAACCCAATGTGGTCCTGGCAGATGCCGAGATCTTCGGGCAGCGGGTGCCCAGACACCCCGACCTGAAGAATGCAAATTATGGGGCCATCCTGCTGAACACCTCTTCGGGCAACATTGCACGCACCTTCCAGACCCGCTACACCTTCGCCTCCGATGGGCGGACTTATCCTGGTTTTGCGGCCCAGCTGGTTGAAGCCTCTGGAACGGCAGTCCGCCCTTCTGAAGTTCCCCAGTACCTTTCTTACAACGCACCTCCCGGACAGGGGTTCTTGCGGCTCTCTTTTTCAGATGTGATTGCTGGAAACTTCCGTTACGGGGACGTGCAAAACCGCATTGTGCTGATCGGGGTGACTGCAGGCGGCCTGGAACGCGATCAGGTGCTGAGTCCCTTCAGCCAGGGCTGGCTGGGAAACCCCCTGCCCATTGCAGGGGTGGAAGCCCAGGCCACCGCAGTGCACACCCTGCTGCAGGGAGGGTTCACCTCTCCCCATCCCATGACCCTTGCGGTGCTCTCTGCCCTGATCCTGCTCCTGATCGCCTGCACCCAGGTGCGGGGTCGGGTGGTGGTGGTGCTGACTGCCTTCCTGATTTTCGCCCAGGGCATGCTTTTTCAGGAGGGCCTGATCCTGCCCACCACTGCACTGCTCCTGGCCGTGGTCGGAGGCCTGCTGCTCAGGCTGGTCTTTGCCTTCGCAGACGTGCAGCAGGGCATCAATGCACAACTTAAACGCCTCAGTGCCCAGTTCAATGGAGACCGTCCTTTTCTGGGCAACCCCCTGAAACGCCTGGAGCTGCTCAGGGAAATTGAAGAGAAACTGGCCCAGGAACGCCAGCGGTTGCAGGTGCTGCTGGACAATGTGGACGCACCGATGTTCCTGGCAGGCGCGGATGGCAAGATCACCCTGCAAAACCCATCTTCCCTGCGCCTGCTGGGTGAGGACCCAGAGTTGCAGGACCTCAAGGAACACTTTGATGTTCCAGACCTCGCAGAAGGCATTGACCGGGTCCTCTCCGGCGAGAGCAGTTACGAGGCCCTCAGCGAAAACGGCCTGATCACCCTGCGGCCTCTGGGCACAGGAGGACTGGTCGGGTCGGTCACCCCCACCAACCACTTCACCCACCTGCTCGAACAGCACGACCAGCAGGCCGCAGCCATCGTGCACGATTTCCGCAGCCCACTCACCAGCATCATGGGTTTCGCCCAGTTCATGGAGGCAGACGCCACCCCCGAACAGAAGGAAATTCTGGGCATCATGCTCTCGGAGGCACGCCGCATTGCCGACCTGATCGACGACTTCCTGATGGTCTCCCGTTCCAGGGCCGCCATTCTGGACATGCGCGAGGTGGACCTTGCCGCCCTGATTCGCCGTGCTGCCGCGGTGGCTGCACCCATGTTCACCGAGAAACACATGGTGTTGCAACTGGATTTGCCCCGCACCGTCTTCGTGGAAATTGATGACCGGGCCATGACCCGCGCCCTTCTCAACCTGCTCTCCAACGCCGTGAAGTACTCCAGTCCTTTCAGTGAAGTGACTGTGCAACTGAGGATGCAAGACGAAGAGGTGCTCCTGAGCGTGCAGGACCACGGGGTGGGCCTCTCCCCTGAAGACCAGCAGCGCCTTTTTGGACGTTTCTTCCGCAGCAGCAACCCGGCCATTCAGGAAGTCAAAGGCACGGGTCTGGGCCTCCACACCGTCAAGGAACTGATCAAAGCCCACGGGGGTGAAATCTGGGTGGACAGCGAACTCGGAATGGGGTCCACCTTCACCATTCACCTGCCCTTGAAGGAAACGGTGCTGGTGCCGGAACTGGTGTAAAGAGTCATCAGCAGTCAGCAGTCAGCCATCAGCAAGACTGCAAGAAAAACAATCGCATATGACATCAACCCTGGCAGGTACAGCAGCAAAACATCATTCAATCAGAAACTGACCTCTTCTCTGCAAAAGCCACCGCTTTCACTGGATGCTGACCGCTGACTGCTGATGGCTGATCGCTTTAGAATTCTGGCTCCCACAGAAACCTGGAAGGCTGAATGCGGTCCTGAAGCTGGATGTCCCCGTGGTAGGTCTTGCACAGGTCAAAAATGATCTCTGGAAGGTGCTCGCCTGCGTTGGGGTTCACGTAGATCTCCTGAATCAGGTCATCGAGGTTCACATCAAAGGACTGGAAAATCGGGGTGTCGAAATCCTCGATGTGGTTTTCTGCCTGTGCAGAGTAGGATTTCAGTTCCTGCTGGTCGATGCAGTGGGCAAGCAACCTCACTTCGTTTTCGTACTGGAAGCTGATGTCCTTGAAGTTGACGTTGTTGACCTTCACTTCGGATTCGATGTTGCTGGAGGTCATGTCGATGTAGTGGATTTTGACAAGCTCCATGGGCTGCTCAATGGGCCGGATGGCTTTTTTGAGGCGGCTTACGGTGGTGTTGATGCAGACGCTGTTCTGCTCGCGGCCATAGATTTTCCACATGGCGTAGCATTCCTGATCGGAGATGTTCCAGCAGACCACGTGGGTGTGCTGCCGCATGTAGTGCAGGGCACGCTGGGTTTCCCGTTGTTTGTGGCGCGGTTCGTTGTCTTTGACCTTCAGCTCCATGGCTCTGGGGAGGTGCCCCTCAAAGTGGTCCTCGAAGGTGTCCACCCTTCTCAGGGCCAGCTGGGACCTCTGGAGCAAGAAGAGGAAGCTGGCCAGGTCCATGTAACGCCAGATCAGGGCGTCGTCCGGGACTTCACTGCATTTCAGAGGCATGGGTTCACTTTAGTGAGCGGCTTCACCGTCAGAAAGCATGAAAGTCTCAAATCTTGACGCTTCATCAAAAAAACCTCCCCATTTCTGAGGAGGTTGAAGGGCAGCTGTGCTCAGGCAGGTGAGGTCTGGGCTGTCAGGAAAGCTTTTGCGTCGATGGGTTTGATGACCTGGAAGAAGCTGTTGCGCTGGGCAGGTTGGAAACCTGCATCGTCGATGATGCGGATCAGTTCCCGCACGGTGGCGTTGTGGCGGCTGTGGCCCCCTGCAGCAGAAACCACGTTCTCTTCCAGCATGGTGGACCCGACATCGTTGGCCCCGTAGAACAGGGCGGTCTGGGCCACCTTGAAGCCCTGGGCAGGCCAGGAGGCCTGGATGTTGGGCTGGTTGTCCAGGGCAATGCGGCTCACGGCGAGGTTCTGCAGGTACTCGTAGGCCGTGGCTCCGGGGGCTTTTCCGGCGAGCCTCGTGTTCTCGGTCTGCAGGGTCCACATCGCAAAGCCCGCAAAGCCATTCTGGTAATCGTGCAGGGCTTTGTCCTGCTGGTCCCGGATTTTGATCAGGTGGCTGGCACGCTGCTCCAAAGTCTCGCCAAAACCAATCACCATGGTGGAGATGGTGTAGAGGCCTTTTTTCTGGGCGATGTCCAGAATCCGCAGCCAGTCGAAGGTGCGAATCCGGGCAGGGGCGGCTTTGGCCCGCACGTCATCTTCCAGAATCTCTCCGCCTGCCCCGGGCAGACCGTCCAGGCCAGCCTCGATCAGGCGGTCCAGAATCTCATCTGCGTCCATCCCAAAGAACTTCTCGAATCCCAGAATCTCTTCCGGACTGAAAGCTTCAATGCGGATGGTGGGGTGGTTGGCCTTGATGTGCCTGAGGAGCCCGGTGTAGTACTCAAAGGGCAACTCGGGGTTCACGCCCCCTTGCATCAGGATGCGGGTGCCTCCCACGGCTTCAAGCTCCCGGATTTTCTGGGAGATGTGCTCGTAATCGAGGGTGTAGGCATCGGACTGCTTGCGGGTGCGGTAGAAGGCACAGAAGTTGCAGGCCACATTGCACACGTTGGTGTAGTTGATGTTGCGGTCAATCAGAAAGGTCACGGTATGAGGGTCGGAACGTCTGAGCCGCAATTCATGGGCCACTGCGGCAACATCACCGAGCGGCAGGTGGTACAGGGAGACGATCTCGGCATGGGAGAGGCGTTCTCCGTTCAGGGCTTTTTCCAGGACATCCATCACCCTCACTCTAACACCGCTGGGCCTGAGAAATTGGGGAGGAATGACCTGTTGGGAAGGAGCCGTCAGCTTTCAGCCGTCAGCGAGCAAGCCCCATCCTGGGTGCTGTTTTGCTCAAGAAGCCATCAGCAAAAGATTTATTGCTGCGTTTGCAGCAGGCCAGGGAAAGGTTTGAGCTGTACCAGAGGGTCAAACATCTGTTTGATCCGGCTGAAGTAAACAATCCTGTGTGTTGGTGCTGACGGCTGAAAGCTGACGGCTGACGGCTTGCTGCGGGGACATCGCCTCCCAGCGACTTTGCGCTGACCCTGCTTCTGCGCAAATCCCTGAAGCGCGGGAACGACATTTTATATACACTGGGATCATCTCGTTTTTCGTCTGATGTGCCTGTCTGCTGTGCATCGGGACCCGTACCCACATAAAGCCTGAACTAAGGATGTGATCCATGATGGATGATTCCCAGCCCATGAATTCCGCCCCCCAGGGTGCCCTGATCCGTGACCCGGACAGTGGGGCCTACAGCCGGGAGCTTTTTGCTCCACGCCTCGCTGAGGAGGCCGCCCGGGCCACCCGGGAGCTCAGTGCCCTGACCCTGTGCCTGCTTGAAGTTCGTGCTGAAGGAGGGCTCTCTGGCGATCAGGTGCGGGAGGTGCTTGCGCTGGTCCGGCAGACCCTCAGGGTTTCGGATGTGATTTTTCGCTTCAGTGATGCCGAGTTTCTGTTGATGCTGCCTGCCACCATCAAATCGGATGGTCAGATGACCTGTGAACGCCTGCTGCAGAATCTGCGGGGACAACTGCCTGCTGAGGTTTCGCTGCATGTGGGGCTGGCAACCCATCCTGAAGACCTGCTGGACCACGAGAAACTGCTGGACCTGCTCTATGCCCGCAAGGATGCTGCCGTGCAGGCAGGTCCAGACACCTGTGTCTCCACAGGCAGCTGAGGCCCATGTTGAGCGGGCTGTCAGCCCACAGTGACAGAGGTTCTTTTAAACTGCATTCAAATGCTGCGCACTGGAACGATGGAGTGAAACATGGAACATCAGCCTGACCCCACATCCACCCCCGATGAACTCCTGATCCGGGACCCCCTCACCGGAAGTTACACCCGTGGCCTGCTGGAACCGCGTCTTACCGAGGAACTGGCCCGTGCTGAGCGGGAAATCAGCCCACTGGTGGTGTGCCATTTCGATCTGGATGGTTTTCGGGATTACAACTTGGAGCAGGGTCCCGAAGCAGGAGACCAGGTGCTCAGGGATGCCACACAGTGGACGTACCAGTCGATTCGCTCCTCGGATTTGCTGTTCCGTTCTGGTGGGGATGAATTCGTGCTGGTCCTGCCCTCCACCACCCGTGAACAGGCCATGGTGGTGTGCCAGCGCATTCTGGAGCGGTTTGCGCAGGGGCCTGTGTCCATCAGCATGGGGGTGGCCTCCTATCCTGAAGATGGGGACGACACCCTGACCCTGCTTCTGGTGGCCCAGAAGCGGCAGCAGGAGGCCCGCAGCAGGGGCACCGGGCAGTTTGTCACCCATGAGCAGGGGGAGAGCCCCAGAATCTATTTCAACACCCAGATGAAGCCCGTGGAACGAGAGGAGCAGTTCAGTGCCCTCGAAGCGTTCCTGGGTGCCCTCCCAGAGCACCGTCAGGGCGTGCTGCTCCTGGACAGTGAACCCGGATCTGGACGCACCTTTTTTCTGAGAAAGGCCGCCATGCTGGCCCAGCAACAGAATTATCTGGTTCTGCCCCTGATGTATTCAGGAACCCCTGAAGGCACCCAGACCCTTGCCGAGACCCAGGTGCTGCAGGGTCTGCTGGACGAAGTGGAACATGCTGCAAAAACCGGTCTGCTGGTGCTTTACGATGCTGCTGTGGCGGTGCCTCCACAGGTGCTCGGGCAGGTGCTCACAGAGCACGACAACTCCAGGGCCCTGGGCATCATTGCCGTGGGAGAACCAGATGCAGCACCTGCAGTTTCGCTGTCCCAGGTCATTTCCTTGCCCCCTTTCACAGTGCAGGGGCTGCACCGCTGGGTCAGGGATGTCTTCCACTGGGACGCTCCCCTTTCTTTCATCGAGCTTCTTCATGAGAGCACTGAAGGCTTTCCAGGTCGGGCCGAACAGCACCTGAAATCCATGCTCGCTCAGGGAAAACTGCAATACACCGGAGGGACCTGGACCGTACAGCCTGAGGCCTGACCCCTCAAAGACGCAGAATCAGCAACAGAGGCTGACCCACCGGGGTCAGTTTTCTGTTTTTGCCCCCTTCGATTCGCACGGCCTCGAGTTTTTTCAGGTGCACAAAGTCACCATACGGCAGGTCGATCAGCACCTCCCCTTCCAGACACAGGTAATAGGAATCCACCGCATCATCGGGTCTGGGCTCACTGAGCAGGCAGGTGAGGGCTTCTCCACCGGTGTGGGGCAGGTGCAGGGGGGTGTTGGGCAAAGTCTGGGAGAGCTGTTTCAGCTGGATTTTCATGAAAGAGAGACCTTTCGACAACCATGACTGCTGCCCTCCAGACGAGGAAGTTCACAGTCAACAGTTGACAGTTTACAGCGAGAGTTGGCCAGTGGGCCCAAAAAGAGAGAAGAGGGATCTCCCTCTTCTCTGGCATGTCGTTGAAACATTCAAAAGGCCTGTTCAGGCTGTGACGGTTTTGCGCCAGGCTTCCTGCAGTTTCTTGGAGATCTGCAGCATCATGCCTTTGGCTTTTTTGACGTCCAGCCCGAGTTCAGGGGCCACGTCTTCCGCTTTGCGGTTCTCATCCCTGAGGGCCACGATCAGTTTGCGTTCCGTGTCACTCAGAACATCCAGATGGGACTTGAGGTCCTTCCAGTCTGCTTTTTCCTTGACTTCAGGGGCTTTGCTGGCAGCTTTTGAAGCCTTGGCTGCAGTTTTTGAGGTGGCCTTGCTGGTTTTGCTGGAGCTTTTGGCCGCTGCTTTTGCAGGGGTTTTGACTGCTGTTTTGCTGGCCTTGCTGCTGGTTTTGGCAGCAGGGGCTTTTCTGGCTGTTTTGCCTGCCTTGGCCTTGGGTGGCTTGCCCCGTTCTGCCATGAGTTCACGGGTCTTTTCAGCAGTCAGGCTGTGGGCGTCTTCTCCTGCCCGCAGGTAGGCATTGTTTTCACCGTCGGTCAGGTAAGGTCCAAAGCGGCCCACCTTGACCAGAATGGGGGTGCGGTCCGGGTACTCGAAGACCTTGAGGGGAGCTGCGGCCTGCCCACGTGTTCTGGGGGCAGCGAAGAGAACACGGGCTTCTTCGGGCGTGACTGTGAAGAGCATCTCGTGGGTGGCGAGGGTGCGGTTGTCCTTGCCTTTTTTCAGGTAGGGGCCATAGCGTCCGTTCATGGCCCACACCTCTTCCCCATCGAGCTCTCCGACCAGTCGGGGAATGGAGAGCAGTTTGAGGGCACGTTCCAGCGTCATGCCGCTCAGGGAGTCTGTGGGAAACAGGCTGGCGGTTTTCTCGCCCATCTGGACGTAAGGGCCATAACGGCCTGCCTTGGCAACCACATCCTGTCCGGTTTCCGGGTCCTGTCCGAGGATGCTTTCGTCTCCCCCTTTGGAGAGGAGGTCTTCGGCCTGCTCCAGGGTCAGTTCGTCGGGGGCAATGTCGTTGGGCAGGGTGGCACTGGCCTCCCCTTTTTTCATGTACGCCCCGAATTTGCCCAGCCGAACCTCAATGTCTGAACCTTCGAGGGCAGGGACAGGAATCAGGCTGATGGCGCGGGGATCAATCTGATCGAGCTGTTTCTGGATCTGGGATTTCAGGCCCTCATCTCCGAAGTAGAAGGCCTGCAGGTAAGGCACATGCTCCTTACGGCCTCCGGCAATCTCGTCGAGGTCTTCTTCCATGCGGGCCGTGAAGTTGTAGTCCACCAGCCTGGAGAAGTGGTTCTCCAGCAGGGCCTGGGTTGCAAAAGCCGTCCAGGTTGGGATCAGGGCTGTGCCCCGTTTAAAGACGTACCCCCGGTCCTGAATGGTGGAGATGATGCTGGCATACGTAGAAGGGCGACCAATCCCGGCACCTTCGAGCGCCTGCACCAGGGAAGCTTCGGTGTAGCGGGCCGGAGGCTGGGTGTGGTGCTCGCGGGTGCGCATGTCTTTCGCACGCACCTCGTCCCCTTTCTGCATGGGGGGCAGGATCAGTTCGCGGTCTTCAAGGGCGGCTTCAGGGTCGTCACTGCCTTCCACGTAGGCCCGCAGGAATCCCGGAAAGTCGATGGTTTTTCCGCTGGCACTGAAGATGGCATCTGCGCCCTGCAACCGCACCTGCATTCTGCGGCCTCTGGCGTCGGCCATCTGGCTTGCGACGGTGCGCTTCCAGATCAGGTCGTAGAGCCTGAATTCATCGTCGGACAGTTCGCCCCTCACGTCCTGGGGGGTGCGGAAGCTGGACCCGGCAGGGCGGATCGCCTCGTGGGCCTCCTGGGCATTTTTGGCCTTCTTGTCGTAGGTGCGGGGGGTGGGGTGCAAATAATCGTCCCCGTACATCTGGCGCACCTGCTTGCGGGCCGCCTCCATCGCCTCTTTGGAAAGGGTGGTGGAGTCCGTTCGCATGTAGGTGATGTACCCCTGCTCGTAAAGACGCTGTGCAGTACGCATGGTGCGCTGGGCACTGAACCCGAGCTTTCTTGACCCTTCCTGTTGCAGGCTGGAGGTGATGAAAGGGGCGTAGGGCTTCTGGGTGAAGGGGCGCTCTTCGGTGGAAACCACCGAGAACGCAGTGGTTTTCAGTCGCTCCAGCAGGCTTTCTGCATCTGCTTTTTTCAGCAGAACCACTTTCGCATCGGGCTTCAACTGTCCGGTGAGGGGGTCAAAGTCTTTGCCGGTGGCCAGGCGCACCCCACCCAGTTCAATCAGGGCTGCGGTGAATCCCTCGTCTTTGAGGGTTCTGAAAAGGCCCTCCAGGCTCCAGAACTCTGCACTTCGGAAACGCATGCGTTCCCGTTCACGCTCGACGAGCAGACGGGTGGCCACACTCTGCACCCGGCCTGCACTGAGTTTGGGGGCCACTTTGCGCCACAGCACCGGAGACACCTCATAGCCGTACAGGCGGTCCAGCACCCGGCGGGCCTCCTGGGCATGCACCAGGTTCTCATCGATCTGGCGGGGGTGCTGGATGGCGTTGCGGATGGCCTCCGGGGTGATTTCGTGAAAGACCATGCGCTTGACCGGCACCTTGGGTTTCAGTTCCTGGTACAGGTGCCAGGCGATGCTTTCCCCCTCGCGGTCATCGTCGGTTGCGAGCACCACCTCCCGGGCCTCTTTGACCAGGGCCTTCAGGCGGGCAACGTGTTTTTTCTTTTCAGAGGGCACCACATAAAGAGGTTTGAAATCATGCTCCACATCAATCCCCAGGCTGGCCCAGGGCTTCTGCTTGTACTGCTCCGGCACTTCAGAGGCCGAATTCGGCAGGTCGCGGATGTGCCCGATGGAGGACTCCACCTGGTAGTCTTTCCCCAGATATTTCTCAATGGTTTTCGCCTTGGCGGGCGATTCCACAATCACCAGTGTCTTAGCCATTACCCAAACCCCATCACCCCGAGTGTTTCCATGCTGCTGTGCAGCGGTCTGTGTCAACGTTCTGCAAGGTGTTCACCGACATGCCAGTTGTTTGCGTTTTCCTGTTGTTGACAGGCAACTTCAGGCTGAACGTCCAACTTCAACTTAGCGGCACATTAGCATAAAACCCTGACTTGCGCTAGCGCATCAGACAAGATTGACAGCATAGAAAACCGCACTGTTTCGCTGAAAATCCTGATCTTGTGGAAAGGCCTGCACACAAAAACCCAGGTTTCCCTGGGTCTGGATCTTGGGTCTATAGGCCTGCCCCTGCGACCATCACATGACTTTCTTGCGTTTGCGCAGAATCGGATAGAATTCTGCAAGTTTGCGCCTGAAGAAAATGTAAGTCAGCAGTTCCTGCACATCAAAAACCACATGGTTGCCAGGAATGTAGGCTGGCAGGCGCTTGTCGGACAGCTCCACCCGTCCCTGTTCATCAAATTGCTCAAAAACCTCTAAGGTGGGGTCTTCCAGACTGGCTGCAGGCACATAATGCACGCAGTACTCCAGACGGGGATCGTAATAGGTGAGGGGTTCTTCCACAAAAGTCGCTTCGCTGCAAGATGGGCAGGTGGTGGTGTTGATTTTCCCTGCAAACAGGTCATCGTGCAGATCGGGGTGGGTCCCGATGTTGATCACCTCATATAAGGTCACCTGATATTTCTTGCTGCAATTCGGGCAGGTAAATGGGTGCTGTCTGGAGCTGGTCATGTTCATTTCATTGTACAGAAATCTTACATTTTAAGTAGTGCCTGCGGTCAGACCGAAAAACAAAAACACCGCACCATTTTGTGCGGTGTACATGGGGAATCCGTCTCAGGCGTGAACTCACTCCACGTAGGTGAGCCAGTGGTCATACCTGGGGTTTTTCCCGGTCACAATGTCCATGTAACGCCCACGGATTTCACGGGTGATTTCCCCAGCACGGCCACTGCCGATTTCCCGGAAGTCGATGCTCGAAATCGGAGAGACCTCGGCAGCAGTGCCCGTCATGAACACCTCGTCGGCGGTGTACAGTTCATCCCGGGTGGCCATGACCTCCTGAACCTCCAGACCCATGTCACGGGCCACATGGAAGATGCTGTCCCGGGTGATCCCGGTGAGGGTCACGCTGTGGGCAATGGCGTACATCTTCTTGCCCTTGAGGAAGAAGATGTTCTCACCGCTGCCCTCGGAGACGTACCCTTCCTTGTCCAGCATGATGGCCTCATCAAAACCTGCACTGATCGCATCTGCCTTGGCGAGTGAGCTGTTGATGTAGTTGCCCCCGGCTTTGGATTTGGTGGGCAGCACATTGCCCGGAGAACGCGCCCAGGAAGAGGTCACCACCTTTGCACCTTTCTCGATGGCCTCATCGCCCAGGTAGGTGCCCCACTTCCAGGCAGCAACCATCACTTCCACAGGGCAAGGGAGGGGGTTGAGGCCCAGAGACTCTCCGCCCCGGAAGGCAAGAGGGCGAATGTAACAGGCGTCGTACCCGTTGTCTTTGACCACAGCCTTCACTGCAGCATTGATCTCGTCCGCGCTGTAGGGAATGGGCATGCGGATGATTTTGGCACTGTTGAACAGGCGCTCGGTGTGCTCCTGAAGACGAAAGACCGCAGCCCCCTTTTCGGTGGCATACGCACGGATGCCCTCGAAAACACTGCTGCCGTAATGCAAAGCGTGAGCCAGAACGGAAATGCGGGCCTCTTCCTGAGGAACCATCTTGCCGTTCAACCAGATCAATCCTGCTTGGATACCACTCATCAAAGCCTCCTGTGTGAATCGCCCCCAAATTTTACCTTATGGAACGCTCAGCCGTCAGGGATCAGCAATTGGGCAGAAAGCCGAACACCAGAATCCTTGCACCTGTGAATGGTCTGCTTTGAACCGCTTGCTTCCCTGAAGAAACCTTGCGAAAAATCGAAACACCCCATCAAAATCCACAGCTACACTGAAAAAAATGCTTCTGCTGGATGAAAAAGCTGACCGCTGACTGCTGACCGCTGATCGCTCCCTTTCAATGTGATCCATCTCGCATTAGTATGAAGTTCGGAGTTGGAGCAGCATGAGAACACACTGGCCACAAGTGGGCATCGTCACCCTTGGCATGATGGGCTTTCCCCATGCCAGTCCCGCAAACATCTCAGATCCCAGTCCCACAGTGATCGTGCTGGGTGCTGCCCAGTACAACGGCAAACCCTCCCCCATTTTCAGGAGCCGCTTGCAGCATGCACTGAACCTTTACCAGACTGGGCGGGTTCAGAAGGTCATCGTGACCGGAGGCAAGGCCGAAGGAGACCGTTACAGCGAGGGGGAGGCAGGCCGGAACTTCCTGATCCAGAAGGGGATTCCTGCAAAGCATGTGCTGGCTGAAACCCGCAGCCGCAACACTTATGAGAACCTGAAGAACGCAAAAGGATGGGTGACCACTCCCGTCAGTGTGGTCACAGACTCCATTCACATGCCCAGGGCGATCGCGATGGCCAAAGACCTGGGCATGGAGGCCCACCCCAGCCCCAGTCCTCTGCCAGAAAACACCAGCAAAGACTTCCTGGAGAACTATGCTGCAAGAGAGCGCCTGGCTTATATGGCCTACATCCTGATGGGCGAGAAGGCCACCGGCAAGAAATAACAGCACCTGAACCTTATAGGAGGCCTCCGGGTCTCCTTTTTGCTGGATTTTTCATGCAATTGTACCGTTTTGAATAACAATTTCTAAGCAACACTGTGATCAGGATGCAACTCCTCACTCAATTTCTCCGTACAATTCTCGCATGAAACGTCTGTCCGTCCTGATGTTGCTCCTCTTGGGTGCAGCTCAAGCCAAAACCGAAATCAAACTCTGGCATTACCTGAGTGCAGAACCCGCTCCCACCCTGTTCAACCAGTTTGCAGCTGAATTCAACAAATCCCAGGACGATTACGTGATCCGACCTGAGTACGCCGGTGGCTACAAGGAGATGGACCAGAAGATCATTGCTGGCCTGCGCGCCAACAACACACCTCCCGCCCTGCTGGTGGACAATGCCTTCTTTGTGCGCCTGATGCAGAGCGGACAGCTCAAGGACCTGGACAAATACACCGGGGTGATCCCTGAAAGCCTGTCTTCGGACATCTATCCAGTGGCCTGGAACATGGGAAAAAACAAAGAAGGACGCTTTGGCCTTCCCTGGGCGGCAAGCAGCATGCTGATGTTCTTCAATGGTGCAGCCTTCAAAGCCAAAAATGTCGCCCTGCCCGACACCTGGCCTGAGTTTTACACTGCAGCCCAGAAACTCACCTCCAGAGGGACCAGCGGGGTCTCTTTCATCACCGAATCCTGGATTTTTGCCTCCATGGTGTACAGCCAGGGTGGAGATCTGGTCAAAGACAACAAACCCAACCTGCTGGACCCCGTGGTCATTGAGAGCCTGCAGCAACTCGTCAACCTGAAAAACAAAAAAGCCCTGATTCCCAGAGCCACAGGCGAAGTGCAGAATGCTGTGATTGACTTCCTGCGCACCAAGACCTTCATGGTGGTGGCCCCCAGCAGTGCCTTCCCCCTGGCCTTCAAGAACCCCAATTATCTGAGTCTGCAGGTCTCTGCCTATCCCCTGCCTGGCTCCAGCATTGCAGGTGAAAGCCAGCTTGCCGTCATGAAATCTGCTTCTGATGCCCAGACCAAAGGGGTCATGGAGTTCTGGAAGTTCCTGCTGAAACCCGACAACCTCAGAAAATGGTCCACCGACGCCTACTACGTGCCAGTGCGCAAGAGTGTGGCAAAACAGGTCATGAATGACCCCATTCTGGCTGCCGCCGTGAAGAGTTTCGAACGCTCGCAGAACCTCCCTGCTGTTCCACAACTCGACGACTGGCGTCTGGACCTGGAAATTGCCATTGAGAAAGCCCTCAAGGGCAATGTTCCGGTGGAGCAGGCCCTTAAGGAAGCACAGCAGAATGCGCTGAAGTGAGCAGAAGGCTGAAGGCTGAAAGCAAATCCATGTGAGTGTCAGGTGCCGAGAGCCGAGAGCCGAGAGCCGAGAGCCGAGAGCCGAGAGCATCGTGATCTATGGGTTTGATGATGTCAATGAATTTGTAGGGGCGCAGCGTGCTGCGCCCTGTTGGCAAAAATGGCGTTGTGAACATCTGGGTTTCATGCTCAGAAACAGTGTTACAGTTGAAATCAGGCATTAGGCGCAAAATATCATTGCCAGCGCGGGATAAAATGTCCCTCACCTTCTGGCACAATGGAGGATCATGAGTTGGTTTCAACGTCTCAAAGAGGGTCTGAGCAAGACCCGTCAACAATTGAATCAATCGGTGGGGGTGCTGGGCACCGACCTGAAGGACATTTTCACCAACAGGCTTGAAACCCTGGAGGACCTGGAGTATGCCCTGATTGCTGCCGATGTGGGCCGTGCAGCCACCGAGGAGATTCTGGAGGACATCAAGAACAGCGGTCAGACCAACCTGCAAGAGGCCCTGATGAATGCCCTGATCCTGCAGCTTGAGCCGGATGCTCGCCGTGCCCAGTACCGCAAGATTGGCTTCAACCCGGATGCCAAACGGGTCACCGTGCTTCCAAAAGGCAAAGTGGTGATGATGGTCGGGGTGAACGGGGTGGGCAAGACCACCACCATTGCCAAACTGGGCCAGTACTACCAGGGTCTGGGGCGCAGTGTGATGTTTGCTGCCGGAGACACCTTCCGTGCTGCTGCAGGGGCACAACTGGGTGTGTGGGGAGACCGTCTGGGCATTGATGTGATCCAGGGACCGGACGGGGGCGACCCTGCTGCAGTGGCTTTTGATGCCGCCAGTGCCCGCAAAGCCCGTGGCGTGGACCTTCTGATGGTGGACACCGCCGGACGACTGCACACCAAGCACAACCTGATGGAAGAGCTCAAGAAGGTCAAGAGGGTCATCCATAAGGCCGATGAGAATGAACCCGCCGAGATCTGGCTGGTGCTTGATGCTGTCACCGGACAGAACGGCCTGAACCAGGCCAAGAAGTTCCACGAGGACATTGGCCTGACAGGCGTGGTGGTCACCAAACTGGACGGGACCGCCAAGGGGGGCATCGTGGTGCCCATCGTGCGGGAACTCGGGGTGCCCATCAAGTTCATCGGGGTGGGCGAGAAAGCAGAGGACCTGCAGCCTTTCGACCCTCAGGAATTCGTGCGAGCCCTGTTCGGCTTGGACGACTGAACCGCATGGATGTGCTGGAACGCCTGTACCAGTACCATCAGCCCCTGTCTGAAGTCACCCGGGAACAAGGCACTTCCCGGGTGCTCCTGTCTCCCCTCACCCCGATTCTGGCCCTGAATGCCGCTTATGGAGCCTCAGACCTGCTGCCCGCTCCAAAACTGGTGCTCTCCCAGAAACCCGTTTCAGGACTCAGGCTCGTTCAGGCCATTCAAGTGGGGCACTTTCAGCAGCAGACTTCAGAGCCAGCCCATCTGGTCGAACAGGTGAGCTGGTTGCAGACCCGCACCTTTGCGAAAGTGCTCTGCCACGCCTGGGGGATGCCCACCTGGGAGGAACTGGTCTCGCAGCACCTCAGCATGAAATTGCAGGAGCACCGGGAGTATGTTCCCCTGCTGAGCTATCAGGAAGGTCAGCCCACAGGTTGTGCCCTCCTGAAAGAAAATCAGGTGCACCTGTGGGGTGTGTCGCAAAAAAATGCACTGACCGACCTGCTGAATTATGCTGCTCAGTTCTCGGGTCAGAAGATCGAAACCACCCTGACCGCTGGATTTGATGTCCCTCTGCAGGATCAGGTGCTGCTGGGCTACTGGCTGGCATGAAAGAAACAGGGCGAGAAACAACTCGCCCTGCATTTGAAAGCATCATCATTCTGGTTGCAATTGTTTCTGTGCAGGCGTGATCCCACCAGGGCGCACCACCAGAGAGACCCCCACGGCAACGACCACCATTCCGACCAGGGCGAGGGCATTGAGCTTCTCTTGGAAGAGGAAGAAAGCTTCAATGGCTGTCACAGGAGGCACCAGATAGAACAGGCTGGTCACCTGTGCGGTGCTGGTGCGCTGGATCAGGTACAGGAGGAGCCCAATGGCTCCCAGGGACAGCACCACCACAAGCCAGATCAGAGCAAACCAGAATTCTCCGGTGAATTGCACCTGATGTTTCTCAAAGATCAATGCCAGTGGAATGAGGATCAGGCTGGTGGCTGCGTACTGCACAGCAGTTCCTGTGACCAGGGGCATGCCTGTTCCGAACTGCTTCTGGTACAGGGTCCCTGCTGTGGTGCCGATCAGGGCAATGCCCGCAGCAACATATGCCGCGATGGGAACATCCCCGTGGATCTTCTGGCTGACCACCATCACCACGCCCAGAAAGCCCAGCAGGAGGCCGATCCACTGCAGCACGCTTCCCTGTTCTTTGAGGGTGTAGCGGGCCACCAGGGTGCTGAGGATGGGTTGCAGGCCCACAATCACTGCGGTCATGCCGGCAGGCATCCCCATGTGGATGGCGTAGAAGACCCCGCTCAGGTAGGCCCCATGCAGCAGAAAACCCACCACAGCAGCATGCCAGTAATGGTCCGGGCGCATCCTGTTCTTCTCTTTGATCAGGGAGGCAAGACCGAGCAAAAGCACAGTGGCCACCACCAGACGCAAGGCAAGAAAAGTGAAGGGTTCAGCGTAGGGCAGGCCATATTTGGCACCGATGAATCCGGTGCTCCACAGGAGCACAAACAAAATGGGGGCGATTCTGGGCAGGGTCATGCTCACCTCGAGTTCCTGACAGTTTAAAGCCGATGCTCCGGGTTTAGGTGCATCGGCCTAGGATTTGTGAATTGTTATTCAGAGGGGCACCCTGAAAATGGGTATCAATTCAGGACTGCACCCGCGTTTCGAGGTCCTCGATGCGGGCAATGAATTCGGTGAGCCTGCGGTTCTCCTGGTTCATGCGGTCCTGTTCGGCCTTCACGAAACGGGTGTAAGGGGACAGGGCGTCCCTCAGGCGACCATCGAGGCGTTCCTGTTCCAGGTTGACTTCACGGCTCAGGGTTTCCCGGAGAAGGATTTTGGCGTCTCCCACCTGGTTCCTCACCTGGTTGAGGGCTGCCCTTCTGCGAATGGGAATCCAGTAGGCGCCCAGGAACACCCCGGTCAGGCTTGCCAGGATTCCGGTCACATCTGCGGCTGCACCCCCAACCAGTGCGATCACTGCGGCACCCAGTCCAATTCCGCCCACACTGATCAGGCCTGCCTGCATCACGCTGCTCTGGGCGTTTCCACTCATTTCCTGTGCGGCAGCAGGTTCAACAAGTTCTTTGGTGTGCTCCTCGGTCTTGCTTCTGAGGGCTTCGAGCACCGCACTGCGGTCCATCTGGAAACGGCTTCGGGGCATGTTCTCTCTGGAGCGGGACATCAACTGGTGCTGCACATCCTCCCAGAAACGCAGGTTCTTCTCCATCAGGCGGTCCACACTGTGAGAGAGCACTTTCTCCAGTTCCCGCTCCAGATCTGCCACAGCTTCCGTGCGGAAAGCCTGCTCCAGACGGTCAGGTTTCAGCAGGTCCAGGGTGCGTCCAATGCGGTAGTACTTGTTGATGAAGTTCTCTGCCCTCTCCTGAAAGGCGTTGAGGGGTTCATCCAGCAGGGTCAGGTGGTGGGCCAGTTCGTCTTTCACCTCATGGCCATGCACGCGGGCCTGCATCTCCAGGTGCTCGAAGGCCTGCAGGTCGGTTTGCAGCACACTGCGGCTGTGCTCCAGGTGATTGGTGTGCAACCGGACCAGTTCCCGCGCCACCCCGAGGGGGGTCATCAGCTTCAGGCGCACCCTTTCTTTTTCACTCAGGCGTTCCACCAGGGTGCGTTTAAAGCGCATGAAACCATCGTCTTCACCACGCTTCTGGTTGCGGGCACTCAGCATGAAGATCTGCGGGGTGACCCCCAGTGTCTGGGTGGCATGCTCGCGCACAAAAGACAGCACCTGCTCCCGGTCCGCCTGGGTTTCCAGCAGGTCCGCTTTGTTGATGATCAGCATGACGTTGCGGCCCCAGCGACGGGTCAATTCCAGGAACTGGCGTTCTGATTCGGTGAAAGGATGGTCTGCACTGGTGATGAAGAGCACCAGGTCCGCCCTGGGCAGGAACCCCTCGGTGATGGTCTGGTGCCTGCGGATCACCGCATTGGTGCCGGGTGTGTCCACCAGGGCAATGCTGTTCAGGTCCTCCAGTGGGAGGCGTTTGCGCACCACGAAAGGATCAGCGGTGGGCTCCAGTTCCCCCTCTTCCCCATTGAGCAGCACATAGATGCGGTCTGTGGTGGGGGTGACCCCCTCAGGAAGGGAGGTGGTGTTCAGGAGGGCATTCAAAAAAGAGCTTTTACCGGCGTTGAATTCACCGACCACCACCAGCAGGAACACCTCATCCAGTTGCAGCAGGGCCGCTCTGGCGTGCTGGGTGACATCTGCGGGAGCCCCGGAACTTTCCAGGAAGGCGTGCAAATCGGTCAGCAGGGCACGTTCTGCCTGCAGGATCTCTTGAATCGAAGGACTGACCAGCATGATTCAGTGTACGAGACCTGCGGGGCAGAAGTTCTAAGATTCCTTGCAGAGTGAAGAATGGATCAAAGTGCCGAGCGCCGAGAGCAGAAAACAGGTGCAGGCACAAAACACCCAGCGTCACCAGCCCATCAACCTGTCTTCTGCACATGGCAATCCCGATGAAATCCTCCGACCCCTGATCCCCGGTTTATTGCTTTTGTCCGTGGGATGCGTGGAGTAAAACCTCTCGCTGTGAACTGTCTGCTTTCCCAGATGCACCATTCCCTGCTGTGGTCTGAACAAACACTTTATTGGCCCACATGCTGCAACGCTTCCTCAAAGGCCAGTCGGGTGTGGTGCATGCGAACCTGCCCTGCCTGATACAGCTCCAGAAACTCTGGATGGGTGAACCACCTGCGGGCCATGATCTCTTCTGTGGGGACCTCCGGGACCGTTTCTCCAGGCAGAATTTCAGCCTCCCAGACGAAACGCTGCACCAGTCCACCGTCTGAATAGCGCCCCAGATAGGTGTTCAGAAAGGCTCCCAGCCTGACGTTGACTCCAGCCTCCTCGAGGGCTTCCCGCACTGCTGCATCTTCTGGGCGCTCTCCCTCTTCGATGGTGCCCATCGGGAGGTGCCAGAGCCCTCTGAATGGGTCTTTCGCCTGTTGTACAAGCAGAATGCGGCGCGCCTCATCCAGAATCACACAGCCTGCTGCCCTTGCCGTGGTGAACAGGGTGTAGCTTTCATCGAATTGCATGGGGTTCGGACTCCAGCTCTGCTCTTTTCTGGGCGGCTTTTTTCAGGCTGTTCCGGGTCCAGATGGGGGTTTCTTTTCTGGAGAGGGCCTCTTCCAGGGTGAGCCACTCTGCTGCAGAGAGTTCCTCTTCCTGAACCTGCACCTTACCTGAGAGGTAGGGGGCCATCATCACCACGTTGATGCAGGGCAAATCTCCGGCCAGGAAACTGTTGGCTTCAAGGTAGGTCAGGGGGCCTACCTCCAGACCCACTTCCTCCCTGACTTCACGCCTTGCCACGTGTTCCAGAACATCCTGCATGATTTCATGCTGCTCCACCTTGCCTCCTGGGAAAGCATAGGTGCCTCCAGCGTGGGCCTCATTCAGGCTGCGCAGGGTCATCAGGTAACGGTCCTTGTGGTGAATCACCACTTCCACATTGACAATAAAAGTTGGGGTCATTGTGCTTCACAGCGTAATACAGTTTCCAGAATCCATGCAGGGGTTCTGGGATCTTTGCGGAGGTCTTCAGGGGCCATCCAGAAAACTCCGGCGGTCTCCTCAGGCTGAGGAACGATTTCTCCTGAGGCATAATCCGCCAGGAAAGTGATAAACAGAACGGGTTGCTCTCCATGCAAGGTGGTGGTGCTGTAGACGTAACGCACATTCTGGATGTGGATGCCTGTCTCTTCCAGCACTTCTCTGGCGGCCACATGTTCAAGCACACCATCCATGATTTCATGCTGGTCCACTTTGCCACCCGGAAAACACAGGGTTCCTGCAGCATCCACATCTGAAGGAAGACGCAAATTGACCAGGTATTTTCTGTCCTTTTCAACCACCACTTCAACGGCCACTTTGAATCTGTCCATGTCCCGCAGTCTACTGGAAGACCCTTGAGGGATACATCATCCCACTCACATAAAACCCGCATGGTCGGCCCCTATAGTGGTGGAAGAGAATCATCAGGAGGTCTTATGCAAGCACGCACCCTGATCCTCGGGGTTTTCAGTTTGATTCTGGCATCATGTGCCCAGCAGGTTCCAGCGGGCACTTCAGGACTTTTCGCAAAGTTGCAGGGCAGCAATGTGGTTCCGGCAGTCACCACGGATGCCTGGGGTTATGCCAATGCCACGCTAAATGGAACAGACCTCAACATCACAGGTGCTTTTTACCGTCTGAGTGGCAAAGCCACCAGCATTGAACTCCGGCAGGCAAAAGTGGGTTCCAATGGTGGCACTGTGGTCTGCACCCTGGACATCCCTGAGGCTTCCCGTGAAGCCAAAACTGGCAGCTTTGGCAAGTTGTGCACAGCCAAAGACCATGGCATCCAGGAAGACCTGGTGAAGACCGGCAATTACTACATCACCGTGAACACAGCTGCCAACCCTGCGGGGGAAATTCGCGGACAGCTGGGATACGAATAAGAGGAGAATGGCGATGAACAAGCTTTATCTTGCACTTGGTTTTGTGGCTTTTGGTCTGGCCGCTTGCAACAACACCCCCACTGCTCCAGGGGTTCCCACTTACAACGCCAACCTGACTTCTGGCAAGGAAATTCCGGCTCCCACCGTCCCCAATGACTACAAAGGCGCGGGCAGCGTGAAAGCCACCTGGGATGGCAAGAAACTGACCGTCACCGGGAATTATGCCGCCCTGACTGGACCTGCCACCGCTGCACACATTCACGAAGGGCAGCCCGGCGTTGCAGGAGACCCTGTGTGTCCACTGAAAGTGACTGCAGACGCCACCGACAACAAAAAAGGCACCCTCTCCAACGATGGGGATTGTGCCCTGAATGAAGACAAGCTGCGTTTTGGCTTCTACTATGTGAACATCCACACTGCTGCCAACACCAGCGGTGAAATCCGTGGTCAACTGACCAAATAACATCACCAAACAAAAACCCTCTGGAAAACCAGAGGGTTTTGATTTGCTTTATTTCGGGGACTTCTCCAGGTCCTTCAAGAAGCCCTGGGCAAAGGGGGTCTGGGCCAGTCCCCCCTCTGCAGTTTCCTTGAGCTGCAGGGGCATCATGCGTCCCACCTGGGCCATTGCCGTGATCACCTCGTCGGGTGGAATGAAGCTTTCGAGCTGCGCCAGAGCAAGCTGCGCACTGCTCACTGCATGCACCGCAAAAAAAGCATTTCTGGACACGCAGGGCACCTCGACATAACCTCCCACCGGGTCACAGACCAGACCGATGGTGTTCATCAGGGCAAGGGCTGCAGCATGCACACAGGCTTTCGAAGTGCCTCCCAGAAGCTCGGTGACAGCCGCCGCCGCCATGGCGGCACTGGAGCCAATCTCGGCCTGACACCCTCCAGCGGAACCAGAGATGTACATCTGGCGGGAGATGGCCTTGCCGATGCCCGCAGCCAGCACGAGCGGCATCACCAGCTTTTCATCGTCCAGGCCGAGGTGGTCTGCAACCCCGATGAGTGCTCCAGGGATGGTGCCTGCACTGCCTGCAGTTGGAGCAGCCACAATGCGACCCATGCGGGCATTTTCTTCGTTGACGGCCATGGCATAGGCCTGAACCCGCTTCAGGAGGGGGGCATTCAGCAGGTCGGGGGCGTCCCACAGGCCCTTGGCATTCCAGCCCACCATTCCGGTGATGCTTTTCGCATCGGTCCTGAGGCCACGCTCAATGCTGTCTCGCATTTCACGGATGCGGTCCCGCATGACCTGCTTCACATCTTCAGGTTGCAGGCCATTCTCTTCACAGTCGGTGCACAGCACCCACTCACTTGCGGGGGATGGGGCTTTTAAGATGTCGTCCAGGGTCATGCTTCTCCTCAGAGGCGTCTGAATCCCGGCAGCATGCGAATCCAGCTGATCTCGGGAATGTGGGCGATTTTTCGAATGGCGTAATCGGACAGGGCACTGTCCAGCACGATGCACATCATGGCCGTTCCCCCGCGCTTTTCACGGGTGCAGGTCAGGCTTGCGATGTTCACCTCATCAATGGCGATCAGGCCCGTGACCCGGGAGATCATGCCGTAGGCGTCCTGGTATTTGAGGAGCAAGGTGGGCGAAAAACCATCAAAGGACACCCTGAAGCCATCCACTTCGATGACTTCAATGATGCCTCCCCCGGTGCTTGAGGCCATCACTTCGATGCTGGCCTGCCCACCTTGCAGGGTGATCTGGGCGGTGTTGGGATGCACGTTGCCCAGGTCCACATCCTGAAATTCAAAGTGCAGGCCTGCTTTTTCAGCTTCCTGGAAGGCCTGCGGGAGTCTGGGATCATGGGGTTCAAAACCCAGGATGCCAGCGATCAGGGCCAGATGGGTGCCGTGTCCCTTGCCGGTCTTGGCAAAACTGGCGTGCAGGCCAATCTGGGCTTTTTCGGGGGTGTGACCCAGCAACTGTCTGGCCGCCAGGCCGATGCGACATGCACCTGCCGTGTGGCTGCTGCTCGGGCCAATCATCACGGGACCAATCATATCCAGCAAACTCATATAGACAATTGTACTCCTTTGTATACCGTATACAAGTATACGATTATTGACCTTCATGAATCTTGAACCGGGTCAAAACCATCACAGCATTCAAAAACCCTGCTGCTTACACTGAAAACCATGCGTCGCAAGCTTCTTCTTTCACTCTTCATGGTTTTTTTATGCTCAGGAGCCCAGGCCCAGACCTCCAGCCAGATGCTGATTGACACCATCAACACCTTCACCGTGGTGCGGGACCTGAAGGTGCACAAAGACCTCGCTTACGGAGAGCACGGCAGACAGAAACTGGACCTCTATCTTCCAAAACAGAAAGGCACCCATCCCGTCCTGATCTTCGTGCATGGAGGCACCTGGCAGAAATACAAAAAAGACGATTTCAAGTTTATTGGTGAATCCTTTGCCAGGGCAGGTTATGTGACGGCGATCATCAACTACCGTCTGTACCCCGAAGTGCAGTATCCGGCCTTTGTGCAGGACACTGTGAAAGCCTTTCGCTGGATCAAAGACCATGTGGCAGCATACTCGGGCGACCCGAACCGGATCTTTGTGATGGGCCACTCCGCAGGAGGCTACAACGCTGTGATGTCCATTGTGGGATCTGATTTCCTGGCTGCAGAGGGTCTGAAAGCCAGTGATTTCAAAGGGGTGATCGGCATTGCAGGCCTTTATGACATTCCGCCACTGGACGGCATCTTTGCTGAAAACGTGATCCGCAGGGAAGTCATGCCCGTGTACCGGGTCAACGGTCCCCTTCCAGCCTTCCTGCTGCTCAGTGCAGGAAACGACGATCTGGTGATGCCCGAAAATGCCCTCAAACTGGCAAAAGCCCTGCAGGGCAACGGAACACCTGTGGAAACCTTCACCGTTCCAAACCTGGGGCACACCGACATCCTGGCCACCCTGGTGCGCAGGATATCTGGAAACTTTCCTGTTCGGGACATGATTTTGAAGTTCATGCAGAAGCAACTTTGAGGGGCAGAAAGCAGAAGGCAGAAAGCAGAAGGCAGGTTCGCAACGCCACACTTTTAGACTCGGTTAAATACTGCACAAAAAACCCGATCCAAAAGCTGTAAACTGCCTTTTATGTCATCAAGAATGCTGCTGGCCCTGGCCCTTCTCACCCTTCCTCTGGTGGCCCAGGCCCAGACCCACAGTGGAAACCTCAACCTCCTCAACACCTTTACCGTGACCCGTGACCTGAAGTTCCACCAGGACATCCCTTACGGCCCAGAAGCCCGCCAGAAACTCAACATCTACCTGCCCAGACAGAAAGGGACACATCCTGTGGTTGTCTTCGTGCACGGAGGCTCCTGGAAAAGCTATGGCAAAGATGACTTCGAGTTTGTCGGAGAATCCTTTGCCCGGGCAGGATACGTGACCGTCCTGATCAATTACCGTCTGGTGCCCAGTGTCTCCTACCCTGCCTTTGTGCAGGACACCGTAAAGGCCCTGAAATGGACCCGTGAGCACATCAAGGACTACGCTGGAGATCCCGAAAACATCTTTGCTATGGGCCACTCTGCAGGGGCATACAATGTGGCAGAAGCCCTGGTGAACACCTCTCTTCTGGAAGCAGAAGGCCTGAAGGCCACAGACTTCCGGGGTGTGATTGGTCTTGCTGGACCTTATGATTTTGACCCCAAATACACTCCAGGGGTCTTTGGCACTTACCTGCAAGAACAGGTGATGCCTGCAAACCACGTCAAAGGGGACCTTCCTCCATTCCTGATCCTGGCAGCAGACCGGGACGAGCTGGTCGGGCCTGAAAACGGCTTCAATATGGTCCGTGCCCTGCAGAGAAATGGCACCCCTGTGGAGTCGGTCACCTTCCCCAACATCAACCACGGTGAGATTGTGGGAGCATTGATGCGGCGACTCTCCGGGTTTTTTCCACCTGTCAGGGAGACGGTTCTGGACTTCATGCAGAGGAATCTGAAAAAGTGAAAGCCTTAAACAAAAACACCCCTTGCGGGGTGTTTTCCAATCATGTGTTCATCTGGCAAGTTCAATCGGGGTTGACCACTTATTGCTGCTCCACTTTCTCGTACTTCACATCCTGCATTTCCTGATCTTTTTTGAGTTTGTAGGGGTTCAGCAGGGCAATCACCCCGGCCATGATGATGAAGAGTGGCCACACCCGGCCCCAGTCCAGATCAAAGATGAAGATGCTGCCCACCAGAACCAGGGGCAGTCCCTGGGCCACTTTGGCTCCCACTCCGGGGGTGTAACCAACACTTTTGTATTCTTCGTATGCGCGGAACCACTGGTATGCACCAGGAATCAGAATGAAAAGCGCCCACCAGTGATCAAAGCGCAGTCCCAGACCAAAGATCAAAAAGAACAGGACGCCAATGCCAATCAATTTCCATGCTTCTTGTTGTTTGCGGGTTTCCATGACCTCACCTCTTCCTCAACAGTACTTCTGACTGAATGTTTCAGGTACCCTCAGAAGTCACTGCTCTGATATGACATACGTCATGCACCGGGAAGAGGTTGCCTGCCATCAATGTCTGCATACCCGTGGTCCAGAGCGATTTGCAGCACATCGAGCGATTTTCCACTGAAATTGAGCTTTTCGGGATTTCGGTAGAGGGCAGAAACCGCCATTCCCACGTACTCCGGGCTGTGGGAGTTGCTGAGGTCAAAGAAATTGGACTTGATGACGGACTCTGTACGAACCAGCCCAGGATGCAAGGCCACCACCGAGAGCCCATGGGGTTTCAATTCATGCGCCATGCACCTGGTCATGTGGTCACTGGCGGCTTTGGCTGCCCCATAGGCCACCCCCATGTCCACCTTGTGGGAAGCAATAAAGGAGATGTTGGCAATCAGGCCTGCCTGAGTCTTCAGCATCAGGGGGATGGCCAGACTGGTGGTGACGTACTGCACCCGCACACCTGCATCAAACATGCGGTCCCAGCGGCTCAGGGGAGCGGTCCAGAAACCCTGCTCCTCCCAGAAACGGGTGCCATCCCAGTAGTGCTCGTATCCTCCCCAGGCATTGTTCACCAGGATGTCCAGTCTCCCCTGCTCCTGCTCGATGCGCTGGATCACCGCCCGGGTCTGGTCGTCGTCTGTGTGGTCGCACTGGTGAAAGAACCCGGTGCCCCCCAGGGCTTCAATGTCCTGCTGGGTGCGCATCAGGCTTCCAGGCAGATCCACACTGGCCTCTCCTTCATTTAAGGTGCGTCCTGTGAAATAGACCACTGCTCCCTGCTGTGCCAGTGCCAGCGCCACTCCTTTCCCCACACCCCGAGAAGCTCCAGTCACCAGTGCCACTTTCCCTGTCAGTTCGCCCATGTGCATCCTCCAGATTTTGTTCTGTGCTTAATCAGGGTAGGTGTTTCACGTGAAAAACAAAATAGCAGGGATGGCTTAATGCAAAAACCCCCTCCAGAACCTCAGAGGGGGTGTAGGGGCAGACCGTCGGTTCGCCCTGAAGGTCAGGAATTTAAATGTCCACCTGAGCGTACTTGGCGTTCAGCTCAATGAATTCCCGTCTGGGGGGCACTTCGGTTCCCATCAGCATTTCAAAGACCTCGTGGGCCAGTTCAATGTCTTCAAGTTTCACCTGCTTGAGCTGGCGGGTCTCGGGATTCATGGTGGTTTCCCAGAGCTGGTCGGGGTTCATTTCACCGAGGCCTTTGAAGCGCTGGATCTCGTACTTCTTGCCGTTTTCATTGGCGGTGTCCACCAGGGTACGAAGCTGTTCTTCGTTGTACACGTAGGTTTCATTGTTCTTGCCACGACCTGTGCTGAAGCGGTACAAGGGAGGCTGGGCGATGTACAGGTGGCCCTGCTCGATGAGGGCACGCATGTAGCGGAAGAAGAAGGTCAGCAGCAGGGCAGCGATGTGCCCACCGTCCTTGTCGGCGTCCGTCATGATGATGATCTTGTGGTAGCGCAAATTGGAAAGGTCAAAGTGGGCGTTGTCGCCTGTGCCTTCCACACCCGCACCGATGGCACTGATCATGCTGCGGATTTCGGTGTTCTTCAGGATCTTGGTGAGCTGTGCCTTCTCGACGTTCAGGATCTTCCCACGCAGGGGCAAGATGGCCTGGAAGCGGCGTTCCCGGCCCAGTTTGGCGGAACCACCTGCAGAGTCCCCTTCCACGATGTAGAGTTCAGACTCGATGGGGTCGTTGGAGGAGCAGTCAGCGAGTTTGCCGGGGAGGTCGTCGCTTTCCAGGGGGTTCTGGCGGCGCACGAGGTCACGGGCCTTGCGGGCGGCTTCACGGGCACGGGCAGCATCTGCAGCCTTCTCGACGATGGTTTTGCCCACTTTGGGGTTCTCTTCGAGGTACTGGGTGAGCTTCTCGTACACGATGCTCTGAACGGCCGTCTGGGCTTCCTGGTTGAGGAGTTTCACCTTGGCCTGGGATTCGAACATGGGATCAGAGAGTTTGACACTGATCACGCAGTTGATGCCTTCGAGCAGGTCATCACCGGTGGGCAGGGGGTTGCCCTGCTTGATCAGGCCTTTGCTCTTGGCATAGTTGTTGAGCACACGGGTGTAGGCGGTTTTGAAACCTGTGAGGTGGGTTCCACCGTCCCGGTTGGTGATCATGTTGCCATAGCAGAGGATGCTGCTGTTGTAGGCGGTGGAGTGGATGAAAGCCACTTCCACTTCCACACCTTCAAGCTCACCCTTCATGAGGATGGGGGTGTCGTAAATCAGTTTGCCTTCATGCACCAGGCTTTTGGCGTAAGCCGCCACTCCACCCGCTTCATGGAACTCTTCGCGTTTGGGGGTATCGGGGCGTTCATCGGTCAGAACGATCTTGAGGCCAGTGAGGAAGGAAAGTTCACGCAGGCGGCGACGCACCCGATCATAGTCGTAGTGGGCTTCGATGCCTTTGAAGTAATCGTTGTCTGCCAGAAAATGAACGCGGGTGCTGTAAGTCACATCGCTGGGGGTGTTGCCCAGAATCTCGAGTGGCACAGCCAGTTCACTGTTCTCAAAACGGATGTGATAGAGCTTGCCATCTTTGTTGACATGCACATCGAAGTAGGCACTCAGGGCATTCACCACACTGGAACCCACACCGTGCAAGCCACCAGACACCTTGTAAGCATTGCTGTCGAATTTGCCCCCGGCGTGAAGCTGGGTGAAAATCACTTCGATGGCAGGCTTGCCCTCGTCTGGCATGATGTCCACTGGAATGCCACGTCCGTTGTCTGTGACGCTGACAGAACCGTCCTTGTGAAGGGTCACAGTCACTTCATTGGCATGACCGGCCAGACCCTCATCAATGGCGTTGTCCACAATTTCAGTCAGAAGTTGATGGTAACCATCAATGCCCGTTCCGCCCTGAATGTACATCCCGGGGCGTTCACGAACGGCTTCAAGTCCTTTCAGGACGCGAATGCTTGACGCGTTGTATTCAGTGGTCATTGTGCTCCTTTTTGTCGGGTTTGAAGAAGGGTGCAACTTCATCCCTAGCCTTACCAGTATATCAGGTAAAACGTAACTTGGCAAATTTTTTTCTGTTATTAGCGTAATAAACCGGGTCAATTTCACGGCGACTCCGGTGAGAAAAATGATGTTCCAGAAAATAAAAACTGAATTACCTCTCAGGGAACAACATGGCTGGAGACCCCCTCACCATCCAACCCACAGATTATGCTCACAGCGAATTTCCCGAACCTGCAACTCCAGAACCAGGGCAGGGCTGCAGCCCTGCCCATCACACCGTTTCAACTGGCTGCTTTTTTGTATTCCCAGAAATGACTTTCCAGCGTTCCAGACACTCCATCAGCAACTGAGGGGCCATGAACATGCAGAGCCACACCCCAAAAAGCCACCACATCAGGGTTGATCCAGCCAGATGGGTCCCCAGGGCAGCCAGAAAAGGACCGTCGATCAGGGTGTACCACCAGAGTCCGGTCAGCACCCCGAGCCCCAAATAGAGCAGCCTTGCAGCTTGCAATTGAACCGGGAAGTTCAGACCCAGCCAGAACAAGGCAGCCCAGGCACTCCAAAGGCGAGGATCACGATGTTCAGGCCATGGATGACCCAGCAGCACACCTCCTGCCAGCACCAGACCCATGGAGAGCCACCATGCAGCAGAGCCCCTGTTCCTGGCCCTTACAGCGTGCCACAGACCCACACCTGCCACCACCGCCACCATCGGCCAGCTTTTGTTCCATTGAAGCAAAAGAAACCACATCAGCGGCCAGCAAGCAGCCTTTACAAACAGATCGGCAGTCACCCGGGGCAGGAGCAGACTTCTCAAAAACCATCCCAGCAAAGCACCATAAAAGAGCACATTTCCCAGAAAAGGCCAGATGTATAACCGCCTTTCCTCAGAGGTCATGAACGCTTCCTGAATGTACAGCAGAGGAAAACCCCATTGCTCGGTGGGCTTCATGCATTCAGGCAAGCAGTCCATTCCCTCAGGTGCAGTGCCATGAAAGTAATGCACCTGCAAAGAGAGAACCGCCAGAACCACAGCCCAGTAGAGCACAAAAAGCCACCTGAGCATCCTCTTGATCATGATCACCGCATGCGGTCGCGCACTTCCGCCAGGGTTTCTTCAAAAGCATCCAGAAAGGCATCTTCCAGCACATGGTCCCGCACGAGATCAATGTCATCGGTGGCAAGCAGTTTGGTCCAGCGCACCCGTGCCCCATACGCCCGGTAAACGTTGCCTTTGGCAGCAATGTAACGGGCCGCAAACTCCACAGCCTCTTTTGGATCTCTGGTGGGTGCGATGGTCATGTCGTTGCGCAGGCCCCCGTCATCGTTGACCAGAGAGCAGGTCACCTCGATGCGCTGTCCTCTGAGGTTCAGGAAGACCTGGTCCACCCGCCACATGCTGGTGGCGCGAATGGGCCTCACTTCCTGCCTGTACTTGCGTCTTGACATCTTTCACCCAGAAAAAAGCGAGGAGGGTGTCCTCGCTGATCGTTTCACTTTAACAGATGAAGCACCCTGCAATTAGGGCTTCACCCACTCTCTGGGCTGCTCGTGTCCCACAAGCACCCGGCCCACCCCTTCTGCAAGGGCTTCAAGTTCAAGTTCTCCAGGGATGACCACCACAGGGGCAATCCAGGAGAGTTTCTCCTCAATCATGTCCACGAGGGAAAACCAGCGGGCAATTCCACCGGTGATGGCAATGGCATCCGGGCGGCCTGCCACCACGCTGTAAGACCCGATGTATTTGGCGACCTGATACACGAAAGCCTTCACAGCCAGTTTGACCTGCGGCTCGTCCTGGCGCTGTTCCAGCTCCTTCAGGTCCGCTGTTCCGGTCAGGCCCTTGAAACCAGACTCGAACAGCAGCATCTGCTCAACACGGGCACGGGGATACTGGTAAGCCAGATCCAGCAATTTGCTTAAAGGCAGCATGCCTGTGCCGCTGGGAGTGAAAGGACCTTCTTCCAGATGGGCTCCGGTGGTGTCAATGGCCCGTCCCTTGCGGTAGGTGGTGATGCTGCTCTTGTTGCCCAGGTGGGCCACCACGATCACCGAATCGGTGAAGCGCTTCCCGACTTCGTAAGCCGTGCGGCGCGCCACTGCCTTGGCATTCAGAGCATGAAACAGACTGGTGCGTTCTGCTCCAGGAAACCCACTGATGCGGGCTTCAGGGAGGAGTTCATCCACACTCATGGGGTCCACGACGTAGGCTTCAACGCCAAAAGCTTTTGCCACCTCTAGCGCCAGAGGCGCACCCAGGTTGGTGATGTGGTCTTTGTAGGGGGAGTGAATGGCAAAATCCGAAAGCTCCTGGGTCACCCGGTAGGTGCCTGCAGGAAGCGGCCCGAGAATGCCACCCCGGCCCACCACCGCCTCGGGTCTGGGCCACCCTTTGATGCCCTGCCAGATCTCCTGCCGGATCAGGGGAAGCTTCTCGATGAAGGGAACAGGCAGATCCGGATGGGACACCTCGCGCTTCTCGAGTTCGACGCGGATGTTGCCAGGGAGACTCGGATTGTCACTGGGCTGGATGTGCGCGAGGGCAAGTTTGGTACTGGCAGTGCCAGGGTTGATCACATAAGCAATCATGCGTGGCTCCATGTGCCGCTAAGCATCTGCTTCACTCTAGCACTTTTGGGCACAAAAAGGAGGGGCTGAAATGGGAACAGATGCCGAGGGCCGAGGGACGAGAGCCGAGGGCAAAAGCAGGAAAGCAAAGGCTCTGGCACGGAAAAACATTTACCATTCTTTCCTTTGAAACGCCTCGCATCCACATCCATCTGAAGCCAAAGCAAAAGCCTATCGGTTCGCTCTCGGCCCTCGTCCCTCGGCCCTCGGCAATCCTTCATACTCCCTCAATGCCCTTTCCTCCGCCGGAATCCTGACCCGCATCACCAGTGCATTCAGGACAGAAAAAACCAGAGCCGTCCACCATGCGCCCACGACCAGAGGGGTGATCAGGATTTCAAGAGCCACCACCACATAATTCGGGTGTTTCAGGAAACGGTACAGGCCGCCTGTGACCTTCTGGCCCCCAGGGACAATCAGGATTCGGGTGTTCCAGTAGGGACCCAGGGTGGAAATCACCGAGTACCTTAAGAGTTGCAGGATCAGGTAGGCCACAACAGCCCACCCCTGGACCGGTGCATCACGGAAATAACCTTCCAGGGTGAAAGCCAGCATCCACAGTGGATGCAACACAAAAAACATCCAGTAATGCTCCCGACCGTATTCTTTTGCTCCTCTGGATCTGGCCCAGGCTTCATTTCGTTTTGCAATACGCAGTTCCAGCAGGCGTTGTGCAGCCACCACCAGCAGCAGGATGATTGAAGGCATGGTCTCCTTGATTGATGTGTGAATTCAGGGCACCCTGAAGAGCACATGCTCGGCGCAGAAACCGGGACCCATGGCTGTCAGGATACCGCACCCGGGCCTCAGGGGGGACTCCAGATACTTCTTCAGCACGAAAAGCACCGATGGACTGCTCATGTTCCCGAAATGCCTGAGCACCCACAGGGTGGCGTCCAGATGTTTCATGCACACGCCTGTCACCTCACTGTAGGCTTCAATCACCTTGACCCCTCCCGGGTGCAGCACATGATGTTTCAGGTCCTTGCGCTCCAGACCGTGGGCCTCACAGGCATTCTGCAGGCTTTCAGGCATGACTTCGCGCAGGAGGGTGGGGATGTCGCGAGAGAAGCGCACTTTCAGGCCAGACTCCAGCACATCCCAGCCCATCACATCCTCGCTGTCGGGGATCAGGGAACTGTGCCCCCCCAGGATTTCGATGCCTTCGCCTGAGGAGGACAGCACCAGTGCTGCTGCACCATCGGCAAAGAGGGCTGCACCCACAAAGTTGCTCTTGGAGTGGTCCTCCTTGATGAAGGTCAGGGAACAGATTTCCACGGCAATGAGCAGCACATGTTTTTTTCCACTGTTCACGAGGTCTGCAGCTCTGGCGAGTCCTGCGGCCCCTCCGGCACAGCCCAGGCCCCACACGGGAATCCTCTGGGTGCGAAGCGGGAGCCCGATGGCCTGGATCAGTTTTGCGTCCAGGCTCGGGGCACTGACAACGGTGGTGTTCACAAAAACCAGGGCTTCGATGTCCTCGGGGTGCAGACCTGCCTGGGAAATGGCCTGTTCTGCTGTTTCGATGCTGAGCTGCAAAGCCATTTCGCAAGCTGCAGCATTCTTTTCCGGGAAACTGTGGTCCTCGCCATACCACTCCAGCGGCTTTGAGACGGCACGGGTGTCAATCCGGGCGTTGCGGAAGATCTCCATGTGCCTTCTGGAGACGGCGTATTTTGGGAAAAGGTGGGCAGCGAACCTCTCCACGTCCTGCTGCCGGAGCAGGTGCGGGGGATTGGCTGTGGCGATGCTGCGCAGTATGGCCGTCAATCATCCTCCTCGGGGGTGTCGCACGTTTCCCGGAACACAAACTGCGAGAGGCGCTTGCGTTCCCGACTGTTCCAGTCGATGCTGGGCCGCTTCGGATCATCGGGAAGATAGCCGAGTCGGTACACCGCCATGAGCTCCAGACTCTCAGGAACCCGGATGAGGTGCTGTATCTCCTGCCACGCTTCGGGAATCTCCATGGGCGTGCTTACAAACTGGATGCCCATCTTGAATTCCTGGATGGCAAGCCAGATGTTCTCGATGGCGGCCCCCATCCCAAAAATCGAATAAAAGCCGCTGAGCTGATCGGGAACATACTCGGTCTTGTCGAGCAGCACGGCCATCAAGAGGGGACTTCCGGCAACCAGTTTGCGGTTGTCTTCTCCCAGGCGCTTTGGCACCCCCAGGTTGCGCATGACGCTCAAACCTGCATCACTGAAAATCTGGCGGGTGAAAGGCTTGAGGGGGGCAGGGAGGTGGTCAATGAAAATCCCATCCCGCCTTTCGTCCATCTCTTTCTGGGAAAACCGGAAGTACCTGCGATAACGCTCGAAAAAGATGCCCCTCTCAATCAGTTTCTGCATGCTCTCACCAGCAATGGCCCCAATGCGCTCAATGGTGTCCCGGTTCTCAATCAGCACGAACCGCCAGGGCTGGGAATTGAAATGACTTGGTGCAGCAGAAGCGAGCTTCATCAGCATGTGCTGGTGTTCTTTTTTCACAGAATCGGGTTTGAATGGTCCATTGGTGGTGCGGCGGCCCAGAATGCCCTGAAGCAGACTGAGGTCAGATAACACTTTTGTCATTTGGTTGTCTCCTTTAAACGTAAAAACCCCACCTGCTGACCATGAACACCAGATAAAGCCCACCCACCACGAGGGGCAAAATGACATGCCCGACCCTTCTGGGACGCATGAGTGGCATCAGGCCCCACAGGAGCAGAGCGAGGAACAGAACAGCATGCCGCACCTCCCACCACACCCACAGGCAGGACAGCACGACCAGTGCATAAAGCACATGATGCAAAGCCCGGTACCGCAGCCTGAAAAGGTTCATTTGCAGGCCCAGTCCGAGCAGAAAATTGATGAGGTAAAACCCTCCTGCAAACCACATGCTCACAGGCATGCTTCAGTATAAGCCGGGTTTTTCTCCCGCAGGATTGTGCAAAACTTCATCTGCAGGTTGGGGCACAATCCGGGTGAGCACAAGGCATTGCTGATGGTATGGAGCGATCAGCTTTCAGCCCTCAGCGTTCAGCCCTCAGCAAAAGAGGTCTTGATGCCTTCGCAGCAGGCAAACGACAAGCTGAAGCTGTGCTGGAAAGCAGGGCTCTTGTTTTTATGCCTCTGGCAAAAGTTCTTCTGTGTTCTGGTGGTGACCGCTGACGGCTTTCTCAGGCGATGCTGCCCCTCAGAAACTTCGCGCTGTCCCTGAAGGCAAAATTCAGCCAGACTTCGAAATCTGGGTGAGCAGGTAATCTTCAGGGAAGGCATGCACAAACTGCCAGATCAGGTCCTGGTCCCCTGATCGGATCAGTGCCTCGGTGATTTCTGAATGCAGGACTTCACGCTGGCTTTCCAGGAAAGGGCTGTCCGACCTTGGAAGCAACACCCCTTTGTAGAGGCCCAGGGCCTGTTGCAGCATGCCCCCACGGATCAGGTCCCGGACCGCTTGCACATCGGTGTAAACAGGGACCGTCAGGCGGTAATGCTTCAGGCTGATGCCTCCCTGCAAAGCCTGCCTCAGGCGGCTCAGTTCCACCTTCAGGGTCGATGGGCTCACTTCATCCTGTGGGTAGAGGGCTGCATAAAGCTCCTCAAAGGACATGCCTTCCGGTCTCAGGGCCAGAATGAGCAGGATCTCGGTCTGCCTGAGGGTCAGTTTCAGCGGCTGGTGGTTGAAGCGCACACTGATGGTGCCGCACACATTGAGAGACAGGAACTGGTCTGGAACCATGCGCTGGTGGGTCACGGCCAGCACCCGGTTCACCGAACTGGCCAGGGTCTGCACGATGGTGAGGGCCAGAGGGTTGGCGTTCTCCCAGGTGCTGCTCAGGTCCACCACCCCCAGCACCCGCCCTGTGGCCGGGTGGATCACCGGAGCGGAATAACACACCCAGTCGTGCACCGCCTGCACAAAATGCTCTGCGGAGAACACCGTCTGGGGTTTGCGGGTGTGCATGGCGAGGGCCAGGGCGTTGGTGCCCACCTCACTCTCTCCCCAGTGGCCTCCGGGCACAAACCCGACCCCTTCGGAGATCCGGGCCATGCGAGGGCTTGCTGCACTCCAGAGCAGCACCCCCTCCTCATTGCTGATGGCGGCCACGAAATCCCCCTGCTTCGCCAGGTCCGAGAGGTTGGGCAAGATGGGCTCGCAGGCACTCGACAGTTCACTTTCCAGCCACCAGCGGTACGCCAGATTCATGTCCATGACCCGGGGACGGGGCTGATCGGCAGCCACCCGACCCCTGGAGCGGTCCCAGGAGTGCAGCACTTCCAGACGGGTGTCCGGTTGCAGACCCTGCTGGTACTGCAGCCAGGCATGTTCCAGTTTTTTGCGGCTCAGGCCCAGTTCGTTCATGGGTGTTTCCTCCAGACCATTGACAGTCAGGCTTTCGTGGATGGGGTGAGTTCAGTGTACTCCTCTTCGGTGAGGAGCCTGGAACGGATCAGAAAACGCACCCCCAGCGGGGCTTCCAGACTGAAACCACTCCCTCTGCCCTGCACCACATCCACGGTCAGGTGGGTGTGCTGCCAGTACTCGAACTGGCTTTTGCTCATGTAAAAAGGGGTGTCTCCCAGATGCCCGAGCAGCACATCGCTGTCACCAGTCTGGAATTCATCTCTGGGGTAACACATCGGGGCACTGCCATCACAGCAGCCCCCACTCTGGTGAAACATCAGGGAACCATGCTTCTGCTGCAGGGCGTCAAGCACTTCCCGGGCCTGTGGGGTGATGTCTACGCGGTTCATCTGGACCTCCTGTCCTGAACGCCAGAGGGTCCTTTCCCAGAAGGCAGGAAAGGACCAGAGCGTGAAAGGGTCAAAGGCTCAGAAGAAGCCCAGGGGTTTGGTGCTGTAACTCACCAGCAGGTTCTTGGTCTGCTGGTAGTGGTTCAGCATCATCTTGTGGGTTTCGCGGCCAATGCCAGACTGCTTGTAGCCCCCGAATGCGGCATGTGCAGGGTAGGCGTGGTAGCAGTTGGTCCAGACGCGGCCCGCTTTGATGCTGCGGCCCATGCGGTAGGCGGTGTTCATGTCACGGGTCCACACCCCTGCCCCGAGACCATAAAGGCTGTCGTTGGCAAGGGAAAGGGCTTCTTCGGTGTCCTTGAAGGAGGTCACAGCGACCACTGGACCGAAGATCTCCTCCTGGAAGATGCGCATGCGGTTGTGGCCTTCAAAGATGGTGGGTTTCACGTAGTACCCGTCTTTCAGGTCCCCTTCCAGCACGTTGCGGCTGCCTCCGGTGCGCACAGTGGCCCCTTCCTGGCGGCCAATGTCCAGGTAGGAGAGGATTTTTTCCAGCTGATCGTTGGAGGCCTGCGCTCCGATCATGGTGTCCATGCTCAGGGGGTCTCCCTGGATGATCTTCTCGGTGCGCTTCACCACCCGGTCCATAAAACTGTCGTAGATGGATTCGTGGATCAGGGCGCGGCTGGGGCAGGTGCAGACCTCCCCCTGGTTCAGGGCGAACATCACGAAGCCCTCCACGGCCTTGTCCAGAAAGTCATCGTCCTGGGCCATGACGTCCGGGAAGAAGATGTTGGGGCTCTTGCCCCCGAGTTCGAGGGTCACGGGAATGATGTTCTGGCTGGCATACTGCATGATCAGGCGTCCGGTGGTGGTCTCACCCGTAAAGGCCACCTTGGCGATTCTGGGGCTGGTGGCAAGGGGTTTTCCAGCCTCAATGCCAAAACCGTTCACCACGTTCAGCACGCCGGGAGGCAGCAGGTCCTGAATGAGTTCCATGACTTTGAGGATGCTCCAGGGGGTCTGCTCAGCAGGTTTCAGCACCACACAGTTTCCGGCAGCCAGCGCAGGGGCCAGTTTCCATGCAGCCATCAGGATGGGGAAGTTCCAGGGAATGATCTGCCCGACGACCCCAAGCGGTTCATGGAAGTGGTAGGCCATGGTGTCGTGGTCCACTTCACCGATGGAGCCTTCCTGGGCACGGATCACGCCTGCAAAGTACCGGAAGTGGTCAATCGCCAGGGGCAGATCTGCAAAAGTGGTCTCTCTGAGGGGTTTGCCATTTTCCCAGGTTTCAATCACTGCGAGGTCTGCGAGGTTCTCTTCCAGACGGTCTGCAATTTTTAAGAGGATGCGGGAGCGCTCGGTGGTGCTGGTCTGGCCCCAGCGGTCTGCAGCACGGTGGGCTGCATCCAGTGCCTTCTCAATGTCTGGAGCGGTGGAACGGGCAATCTGGGTGAAGGCCTTCCCGGTGACGGGACTGATGTTCTCAAAATACTGGCCTTCTGCGGGGTCCTGCCACTCTCCCCCAATGAAATTGCCGTACCTGGTTTTCACTTCAATGGGGCTGCCTTCGGTTCCGGGACGGGGGTTGGACACGGGTTTTGCTACGGTCATGTGGGCCTCCTGCGCGCGAAGTTCCACCCGGGGTGTCTCCCTGATGGAGTGAAAAAAAGGAAGATGTCAGAACCACTTTTTTGCTGTTCTGAGATCAACACGTTGTTGGGTTTTTTCAGGGTAGAAAATGCAGGTTGGTTGGTGGTTGGTGGAACCTTCAACCTGAAGGTGAAGGGGCACATGATACCTGTCACTGGTGGTCTCCCTGCAGGATGGCTATGCTTGTGCTGTGTTCCCGGGTTTCTCTTGCCGGGCCTCATGGACTGCCCCATGATTGAAGACCCATCCTGCCCACAACTGCCCTTTTCTGTGGCCCGCAGCGACGCTGGAGCGAGAAAATGCTGAGGGCCGACCCCATCCGCTGGCACAGGTTTCTGTCGTGGCCGTGGTTGCTTTTTCTGGTTTTTCCGTTGCAACAGTTTTATGCCCAGCCTCGCCTGTGGACAGAGCAACTCACTTTTGGGGTGCTGCTGCTGGGTTTTGTCTGTCTGTATCTGGTGGTGTTTCGCACCCTGTTCACCACCCGGCCCCTGGAGCCTTTCCCAAAGTGGAATCTGGTGGGGATTGGCTGGTGTGTGCTGTCGTTTTTTCTGATCCTGCCCTGGTGCGGCTGGACTGCTGCCACTGGATTTCTGTCCTACGCCGTGGCAATGGGGGCTTTTCAGCGCAGTGTGAGGTTCAATGTCAGCACGGTGCTGTTGATCGTGCTTTTACTGCTCTGGCTGATGGTGTCACAGGATGTGCCTGCTGCAGCCCTGGCAGGGAACCTGTTCATCTGCATTTCTGTGGGTGTGGGGAACCATTTCGGGTACCGCGCCATGTCCTCTGCCCTGGTCCAGAAGCAGACCCAGCCTGCAAAGGAACATCTGGCCCAGGTGGCGGAGCGGGAACGCATTGCCCGTGACCTGCATGACCTGCTCGGGCACACCCTCAGCGTGATCGTGCTGAAATCAGACCTGGCTTCCAAACTGATGGAGCGCAATGCCGAGCGGGCAAAACAGGAGCTTCAGGAAGTGGAAAAGATCTCTCGCGAAGCCCTCACCGAGGTGCGTCTGGCCGTGCAGGGCTACAAGGGCACCGACCTGAAAAGCGAACTGGGACGCATCAAAATTGCGCTGGATGCGGCTGGAATCCAGCTGGAGCATCTGGAAGAAGCTGTGGAACTCAGCCCTGAGCAGCAGGGCACCCTGCAACTGGTCCTCAGGGAAGCCATCACCAACATCATCCGCCACGCAAAGGCAAAAACCTGCTGGGTTTCTCTGCAGAACGTTCATGCAGGTGTCCTGCTGATCATCCAGGACGATGGTGTGGGCATCCAGAATCCCCAGGGAAATGGCATGAAGGGCATGCGGGAACGCACCGAAGCCCTGGGAGGCAAGTTCTCCGTGAAAAGCCATCCAGGTCAGGGAACCACCATCGAGATCCTGATTCGTTCATGAAACAGGTTGCAGGACATACCGCACATACGGCAACCCTCTGAAATCAGGCAGGTCCTGATCTTTGATGAATCCCAGACGCTCATAAAGCCGGTATCCATACCCTGCCTGCTGACTGGTGTGGAGGCCCAGATGGGTGGCCTGATCCTGTCTGGCCTGCTCGATGCACCACTCCATCAGGCGGCGGGCATGGCCTTTTCCTCTGGCTTCAGGATGAACCGCCAGAAAGCGCAGGTAGGCCCACTGGTCCGGGAAATAGGGATGTGGAGCTGCCCCAGGAGAGAAATAAGCCACACAGGCCTGCAGGTGTCCTTCCTCTTCAATCACGGCCCAACGGGCCTGAGGATTGCGTTCCCAGGCCTGACCCAGACCTGCCCTCATGGTCTGCCAGCCTTCTTCTCCCACAAATGGACGGTATTCCTGATAAGCCGCCACACAGAGGTCTGAAATCTGTTTTGCATCCTGAACATCGGCCATTCGCAACATGCTTCCATGTTCTGCAGAAATCCCGGGGCATGCAGGTTCCTGTATAGCAGACGAAGGTGCAGTATGATCGGTCTGATGTCCGGCCTCACCGACCTGCCCACCGAGGCACAACTGAAGGAATTGCGTCAGCCTTCTCTGGGACGCCTTTTGCTCAGGGCCAACCGTGCTTTTTCCAGCAAGGCCCTTGCCCTGCTGAAGCAGCATGGGTACAGCAATCTGACCCTGGCGCACACGGCCCTCCTTCCCCATCTGGACCTGCAGGGAAACCGCCTCACAGCCCTCACCGAGCGCACCGGACTCACCAAGCAGTCCATCAGTCAATTGGTTGCAGAGCTCGAATCCCAGGGGTTTCTGGAGCGCATCCCTGATCCCACAGACCGCAGGGCCGTTCTGGTCCGTTTTACAGCATCTGGCTGGGAGCTGTGCCAGCTGTCTTCCAGGGTGGTGCAGGAAACCGAAAAGGCCTTTGAGGAGATGATCGGGCCTGCCGAGCTTGCCGCTCTGAAGCAGATGCTTGAAAAAATCACCGATTGAACCTGCTGGATCAAATGGTCAGCCTCCTTGACAATTTAGTCAGTCTACCTTACCTTTTAGACAGACCCATTGAAAGGAGAATTCCCATGCTTCATCCCGGAGAGCTTGCTCCAGCATTCCAGACCCAGGATTTCAGAGGTCAGACCGTCCAGCTTTCAGACTTTCACGGCCAATTCGTGTTGCTCAGCTTTTTTCGCAATGGTGCCTGCGCCATGTGCAACCTGCGGGTCCACCAGTTGATCCAGCAACAGCCCGCGTTCAAAGCAGCAGGCGTCCAGACCATCACTGTTTTCGAATCAGGATTGCAGAGCATTGAGGAGCATGTCGGGCAGCAACAGGCCCCCTTCCCCATCCTGCCCGACCCGCAGGCAAAGCTTTATGACCTCTATCAGGTGGAAACCTCAGAAGCCAAAATTCAGGCCACCATGCAGAGGCCTGACCTGCAGGAACACATCCAGGCTGCAGGAGAAGCAGGTTTTGTGCTCACGCATGAAGAGGGCAGCAACTTTCACCGCATGCCTGCCGACTTCCTGATTGGACCGGACCAGAACATCTGGATGGCCCACTACGCGGATTACGTCTATGACCATCTGCCTCTTGAGGCCATCTTCAGAGCCGTAGAGGAAGCCAAAACAGCTTTTTCCTCCTGATCCCTCGCATCCTGAAGATGGTGCTGAACAGTAGATCGGCCAGCACCATCTTCAGGGCAATAAAAAAATCGGCTTTCGCCGACTGATAACTACAGTTTACCCTGATATGCATTCTGTGTCAAGCATATTCATGGCAAGAAATTTTAGCAGAGGCAGTTCAGGTCGGTTTCCTCTGGTGGACAGCAAAGTTGATGCTCCTGCATCCCAGAGCTGATGGCTGAAAGCTGACTGCTGAAAGCTCTACTCAAACCCGCGCATACCTTCCCCCGGACAGTTCCATCACCACCCCGGAGAGCGTGAGCATCATCAGGTTCACCTGGGCCTCCCCTGCATCCATTCCGGTCAGCACCAGCACATCGTCCAGCGTTCTGGGAGCATCCAGGGCGGTGTAAATGCGGGCCTGTTCTTCTGGAAGTTGAAGATCAAGTTTCGGCAGGGATTTCCAGCCCATCTCCAGCAGGATGTCTTCTGCTCCCTCCACCAGCACGGCCCCCTCACGCAGCAACTTGTGTGGCCCTGCAGCCAGAGGGTCCCCCGCTCTGCCAGGAACAGCAAACACCGTGCGTCCACACTCCAGTGCAGCATGGGCGGTGATCATGGAACCACTGGTCACCTCTCCCTCGATCACCACACTCCCTGCACTCAGGGCCGCAATGATCCGGTTGCGCTCTGGAAAATGATGGGACATCGGGCGGGTCCCCAGGGGATGCTCCGACACCAGCACCATCTGTGGGACCAGTCTGCGGTTCTCTGAAGGGTAGATGTTGTCCACACCGCTTCCCAGCACACCCACCGTCACCCCACCCGCCTCAATGCAAGCCTGATGGGCCGCCGTGTCAATGCCACGGGCCAGACCGGACACCACCATCACCCCAGCCTGCGTGAGGTCCCGACTCAGGGAACGGGCAAACTGCAACGCCCAGGCACTGCACTTGCGGGTCCCCACCACCCCGATGGCCTTCGGGACCACCTCCAGCATGGGCAGGTCTCCCCTCACCCACAACACTGCAGGAGGATCAGAGAGTGCCCTCAGTGCCCTGGGATAATCTGGATCGGTCAGACCCAGCAGACGCACCCCCACCTTTCTGGCCCGTTCCAGTTCCAGTGCAGCCCTCGCTGCAGCCTCACTGGAACCCAGATGCTGCAATACCCTGGAATCCATCCCCTCGATGCCCCTCAGGTCTGCAAGCTTCGCCTTCAGGGCCTCCTGCGCATTCCCGAAATGCTCAACAAGACGCCGGATGCGCCTGTTGCCCAGCTGCCGGGTGAACTTAAGATTCAATAAAGCCAGCAATTCACTCACCCTTCCAGCATCCCCGAAAACACCCACTGGAACCAGAGAAAAAACCCCTGGCTGGAAGGCCTAAATCAGGGTGCTTATCCCTTACTCATGGGGGTGGTATAATATATATGGTGCCTCTGGGGACGTAATGGTTTCGACGGGGTATGCTGAAGGTAGAGTTGCGTGTCGAGGTGCCGTTGGCCTCGTTAAAAAGCGGCAAGCCATTAACTGGCAGAAATCTTCAAATGGGCTTCCAGCCCGCACTTCGCGCTGCTTAATTGACAGCACAGTGACTGCACAGCCCAGCTGATGGCGTTGCAGAAACTGACATAAAAGTCAGCTAGTCCAGGTTCATGCCTCTACGGCCTGAGATGAAACCAAGTTGAGGATTGCGCGAAAGCGGCCGGTTCAGGGGCAGGCCCAGCGTGAAATAAAAATACCTGAGCTACACACGTAGATGCTTGCTAGAAGGTGCCTCGGACGACGGTTCAATTCCGTCCGTCTCCACCAACAAACCTGGGATTTCAATAAGGAATCCCAGGTATTTTTTTATCAATGACCATCTCCTATAAAGAATGCATGATCACCGAATTTGACCTCACTGAAATTGAAGTGGCATGGCTGGCAGGCTTGCTTGAAGGTGAAGGCAGTTTTTTGGATGCGCCTCCAAGCTCACCCAGGAGCCCGCGCCTGGTGGTGTCCATGACCGATCTTGATGTGATTGAAAAAGTGGCAAGATGTTTTGGGGTTTCATACGTCAAAAATGATCGAAGAAATCCTGAGCGGTGGAAAACGTGTTATGTGGTAAAGATCTCTGGAACCCGTGCCATGGCAATGATGAAGCTGGTCTACCCATATATGGGCCAGCGCCGCAGACAAAAAATTGATGAAATTCTTGGAAAACATGGAAATCTCACACCCAAACACAAACTCAGCAAAGCTCAGGCCCAGGTCATCCTGACCCTCAAAGGCACCGCTCCCGCCAGAGAAGTCGCCTCTAAATTCCAACTGCACATCAAAACCGTGGAGCAAATCTGGAGTGGGAAGCGCTGGGCTCAGCTTCAGGAGGGTTCGCCAAACCGGCCCAGTCCGCTGTCCATCACTGCAGAGACCGTGTCCTCCACCTGATCGGGCAGCACGAATCCCAGCAGCAGCAGGTTCGCCAGCCCCTGAACGGTGCTCCAGAGGGCCAGCACCTGGATGCCAGGGTCGTCTTTCCTGAGGGCTCCTAGGGCCTGGGCTTCCAGCACCAGTCGGGTGAGCAGGTGGATGGCTTCCTGGCTGACTTCGCGGAGTCGGCTGCTCATGTTCTGGAAGTTGCACACGTCGGTGCGGTTGATGAACTGGTATTCGGTGGAGCGTTGCAGGGCAAAACGGATGTATGCCTTGCCGAGTTCCTTGATTTTCTCTACCGGATGGGTTTTTTCAGGCAGGGCTTCGACAGCAGTCTGCAGGGTCTGGGAAAGGTGCCTCAGGCACTCAATGGTGGCCGCCTCGATCATGGCTTCTTTGCTTTCAAAGTGGTGGTAGGGGGCAGCGTGGCTGACCCCGGCTTTTTTGGCCACCTCTCGCAGGGAAATCTGGGCAAGGGGGGTGTCCTGGGCCAGAGACAGCAGGGCCTGAATGAGGCTGTCCCTGAGCTGTCCGTGGTGGTAGGGCCTGGATCTTGACATTGGAAATATTCTAAACCCAGCGGTGCAGTCAGCCGCCTTTGCGGGTTCGGGCTTCATGCCTGCGCACTGCGGTCTGGTGGGCCTCTTGCAACAGAACCATCACCTGTTCAGAAGTTTCAGGTCCGGGATTGAGCACGCACACCCACGACATGGCGGCGTAGACCGGATGCGGCATGATCTGGTCGAGTGCTGTGAAGTCATGCCCGGTCTGAATGATGCCGTTCCCCTCAGGCATGGGGGGCTGTTTGCCAAAGCGCCTCTGGTAGGTCTCGGGTTTCAGGCCGATGTTCAGGCGGTAGATCCCGGGGCGGCAAAGCTGGGAGGCCTGATCGTTGTCGTCGTTGGTCATCAGGGTGGCAAAGGGCATTCTGTCATCCAGAGTCTGGTCTGGATCTGGGTGGTAATAGAAGAAGTGATTCTGGCTGGCTTCCAGCACATGTACGCCTGAGAGGGTGCTTTTGATGGTTTCGATAAGGGTCTCTGCATCCATGGTGAACCTCCTGAGCAGGATGGCCTGCTTCATGGTGTGGATCTGGGGCTTTGTGATGAAATGTGGCGGCAGGACAGCATTTCTTCTGACTGTCCTGCCTTCATCATCCCTGAGAATCATGTGCAAACTCCGGGACATTTGCTTTAATTTTTCTTCATGTTGGTGGGTGAGAGCCTGAAATCCATTCCCGAAAGGAGTGCATGGAGCCTCGTTACAAAAATGAAATGTCACTGGCCTTTCTATCACCAAAGAATGCTACTGTTTTGAGGATGAACATGCAGGTGGTGCTGGGCGCAGGAGGGGCAGTGGGTCGGGCGGTGGTCCGTGAACTCATCTCCCGCAATGCCCGCATCAAGGCCATCACCCTGAACATGCCAGATCGGGTGGTTCCAGGCGTGCAACATGTGCGTTTCAATCCAGCCGAGCTGAGCAAGCACTTTCAGGAAGCGGCAACGGTGTACCACTGTGCAGCCCCAAGCTATGGCCGCTGGGCACAGGACTACCCTGTGCTGCAAAGGCAGGTTCTCGCTGCCCTGCAGGGCACGGAGGCCACCCTGGTCTATGCGGACAACCTGCTCATGTACGGCGTCCCCAGAGCCCCTCTGGAAGAAACCCATCCCCACAGCACCGAGCAGCCCAGAGGAAGATTGCGCTCCCAGCTGGCACAGGCCCTCCTGACTGCACATCACGAAGGAAGGGCAAGAGTCGCCATTGCCAGAGCCTCCACCTTGATCGGACCTGAGGTGCATTCCTCCTGGACCAGCGAGGATTTCTTTCAGGAGGTGCTCTCCCGGAACACCCTGCGCTGGCCCGGAGACCTGCAGAAACCGCACAGCCTGACCTACGTGCAGGATTTTGCAAAAGCCCTCGTGCTGCTGGGTCAGGGGCAGAAGGGTCTGGGCGAAGTCTGGCATGTCCCCACCGATCTGACCTGCACAGCCCTTGAACTCGCAGACCTGCTCTCAGACTTGACCGGGCACCCTGTAAAACCCCACCAGGTCCCCTCCATCCACCTGTGGGTGAAAAGCCAGCTTTCCAGGGTGCATCCGACCCCACTGGATCTGGCCTACCAGTTCAACACACCTTTCATCGTGCAGGGCAGAAAATTTCAGGAGGCTTTTGGCTTCCAGCCGACCCCCAGAAAACAGGTGCTGCAAGAAACGCTGGAGCACCTCCGGCAGAAGGGCTAGCCCTTGCATCCGCCAGCATGCAGGGTTGACCCCCCTGCTTTTTGTTCTATAATGACTAACGCATCAATCCCAGAGCCCTCGCCGGGGTGGCGGAATCGGTAGACGCAGCAGACTTAAAATCTGCCATCCGAAAGGGTGTACGGGTTCAAGTCCCGTCCTCGGCACCAACTTCCCTCCTGAATCCCCAGGGGGGAGTTTTTTGTTTGCTGCCACACGCAGCAGACTTACTTTTTAAATCATGGCTGCCATCCGAAAGGGTGGACTTCTCTCAAGTCCCGTCCTCAGCACCAAACTTCCCTCCTGAATCCCCAGGGGGGAGTTTTTTGTTTGCTGCCACACGCAGCAGATTTACCCTCTCAGATTCCTCAATTCACCTTCTGGCCTTGATCCCAGAGCCTGTGTTAACCTCCAGTCATGTTCATCAAGCCCAGGAAATTGACACCAGATTCAAAAATCGCCACCGTTTCTCTCTCGTCTGGTTTCGTGACGGATGTGCAGCACCGGTATGACGCTGCAAAACGCCAGATCAGGGAGACTTTCGGCTGGCAGGTCACGGAGGCCCCCAATGCTTTCAGGGGCTCAGAGTACCTGTACCGCAACCCCCAGGCCCGGGCAGATGATCTGCACTGGGCGCTCAGCAACCCGGACATTGAAGGGATCATCAGCATCATTGGTGGGGACGATTCCGTGCGTCTGCTGCCTTTTCTCGATCTGGACCTGATCTGCAACAACCCGAAGGTCTTCATGGGGTTTTCGGACAGCACCATCACCCTGATGCAATTTTTGCGTGCTGGCGTGGTGGCCTTTCATGGTCCGGCCATGCTGACCGATCTGGCAGAGCATGGCGGAATTCATCCTTATGTGAGGTCTTCGGTGGCACAGACGCTGATGGGCACTGCTCCTGTGAAGTTTGCTGCTGCACCAGAGTGGACAGGGCAACGTGTGGAATGGATGGACCCGGCTTTGCAGGAGGCAAGACGCCAGTTTGAGCCTTCTGAGGGCTGGGTGTGGCTGCAAGGTGAGGGGAAAGTCTCCGGTCACACCATCGGAGGGTGCATTGAGGTGCTGGACATGCTGAACGGCACCCCCGGATGGCCTGCTCCTGAACTCTGGAAAGGAGCGGTGTTGTGCCTGGAGACCAGTGAAGAGGCTCCTCCTCCTGCCCAGGTGGGCTACTGGCTGAGGAATTTCGGAGCTCAGGGGATTCTGTCCCATGCCAATGGTCTGTTGCTTGCCAGGCCCCACCGTTATCCTCCTGATTGGATTCCAGAACTGTATGGCTGGGTGAAGAAGGTGCTCTGGGAGTATGGCAGAGAGGACCTTCCTGTGGTGGCCAACATGGACTTTGGTCACACCAGCCCGCAGATGGTGATGCCACTGGGCATCCAGACCGAACTGGATGTGGAGAAAAGAACCGTTCGGATGCTGGAAGCTGCTGTGGACTGAATTTCGCAGAGGTACTCTGCAGGAACAGCAAAGAGGCATCTTGACAATGTAAAGTTATCGGGTTATCTTGACAATGTAAACATTTATGGGTCTGTGGGATTTGTTTCCTGCACTGGCCTGCTTCTCTTTCTGCACCCCCCATCTTCCCATCCCCCAGTCCAGCTTTACAGCGCTGTACTCGGTGGCCCTGGCTTTTGCCTGACGGAGGCACCCATGAACACCCTGGTCATCCTCGGACACCCGAATCCCGACAGTTACTGCGCCGCCCTGGCCGCACACTATTTAAAAGGTGCAGAAGCTGCAGGGCACACCACCCGACTGCTCAAATTGAATGAATTGAACTTTGACCTGAACCTGAAAGCGGGCTACCAGAAGCGGCAGCCTCTGGAACCAGATCTGGAAGAAGCACAAAGACTGCTCCTGTGGTGCGATCATCTGGTGGTGGTCTTCCCCACCTGGTGGGGTGCCCCCCCAGCCCTCCTCAAAGGCTTCATGGACCGTGTGCTGCTGCCCGGATTTGCCTTCAAATACCGCAAAAACTCCCCACTGTGGGACAGACTGCTCGCTGGCCGCACCGCCCGCATCATCGTCACCTCGGACGGGCCAGGCTGGTGGATGCGGTACCGTTATTTTGACCCTGCCATCCGTCTGGTCAAACAGACCACCCTGGAGTTCTGCGGCTTCACTCCTGTGAAAGTCACCCGGGTGGACAGCATCAAATCCCGCACCCCCGAACAGCTGCAAAGAGGCCTGGGGCAGGCAGAAAAAGCCGCTCAGGCAGATGCAAAACTCAGGCCTGCGAAACTCAGACAGGCCAGGGCTTGACGCGGTACAAAGACCATGCTATTATTCTCTTCGCTCCAAGCGAGCGAGGCAACGCGGGGTAGAGCAGTCTGGTAGCTCGTCGGGCTCATAACCCGGAGGTCGCAGGTTCAAATCCTGTCCCCGCAACCAAAATTTCCCCTGATCTTCGGATCAGGGTTTTTTCTTTTTGCTTCCTCCTCTGGATGTGCAATTGTCCTGTCACGTTTTGAACCCAGATCGTGTAAATTATTCGCATGTCACAATTCTCAAACTTCCAGCAATTCACCGTCATCTGCCCCGCCGCTGACCTCTCGAAGGCCTTCCAGGGCACCATCAACCAGTTCGCCCAGATTGGACAGCAGAGCGGCAAGGCCCGCAAAATCGTCAATGTGGAGCACCAGATTGCTTCCCTCAGCGAAGACCGCGTGGTCCTCAGCGTGATCTTCTACTTCAACGAAGAAGACCCCAACAACTGAATTCTGGATCGAATCGACCCTCCTGCGGTGCGGGAGGGTTTTTGTTTGGGGGTTTCTGAGGGTAAGATCCCCCTGCCTGTCGCTAGAACTCCAGGCTGTCCCCCTTAAGGAAGGGGGACTTGGTGTGCGTCTGGGATCACTGCGGGTACGATCCCCCTGTCCTTCGTTTCACTCAGGACTGTCCCCCTTAGCAAAGGGGACTTGGTAGGTGTCTGGGATGGTTTCCAGTTCAGTCTTTCATCAACCCCCTTTCGTTAAGGGGGGACCGCAGAGTGCAGCGATGCGCGGGGGGATCTTCACAAGCAAAATCTCCGTTTTGGTATAGACTAAGGGGCAATGACAGGAAAAACATACAAAACGATGTTGGGCTCTCGCGAACTGGTGATCGAAACCGGTAAACTGGCGAAGCTCGTGAGCGGTTCTGTCACCGTACGATACGGTGACACCATGTTGCTGGTGACGGCCCAGGGGTCCACCAGACCCTCCACGCTGGACTTTCTGCCCCTGACCGTTGAATTCGAGGAGCGCCACTACTCTGTGGGCCGCATTCCCGGTTCCTTCCAGAGGCGTGAAGGGCGCCCTGGTGAGAAGGCCATCCTGAGTGCCCGCATCACCGACAGGCAGATCCGTCCGCTGTTCCCCAAGGGCTTCCGTCAGGAAACCCAGGTGATCATCACCGTGGTGAGCGCAGATCAGGAGAACCTGCCTGATGTGCTGGGTGCAGTGGGTGCTTCTGCAGCACTTTCCATCAGTGACATTCCCTGGGCTGGACCCACAGGATGCGTGCGGGTGGGCCACATTGACGGTCAATTCGTCATCAACCCGACCGTCAAGGAACTTGAGAACAGCAAGATCGATCTGGTGGTGGCTGGCACCCGTGACGCCGTGATGATGGTGGAAGCTGGAGCCCAGAGTGTGGACGAGGAACTGCTGGTTTCGGCCATTGAGTTCGCCCACAAGGAAATGCAACCCCTGATTGCCCTGATCGAGCAGATCAAAGCAGAGGTCGGAAAAGAGAAATTCGAGTGGAATCCTCCCGTGGATGCCCTTGCTGAAATCTACCCTGCATTCAAGGAAGCTGCACTGGCTGCAGGCCTGAAAGACGTGCTCCTCACCGAAGGCAAGAAAGCCCGTGCCCATGCCCTCGATGAACTCCAGAGCAAGCTGATTGCCGAGCGTGTGACTGATCCTGAAGCAGAGGGAGCTGCCGAACTGACCGCCCTGCTGCAAACCGCTTTTGGCAAGGCCCAGAAAGAAGAACTCCGCAGGCTGATCATTGAAGACGACCTGCGTGTGGATGGACGCAACAGCAAACAGGTGCGCCCCATCTGGATCGAGACCACCCCCCTGCCCCGTGCCCATGGCAGTGCCATCTTCACCCGGGGGGAAACCCAGGTGCTGGGCACCACCACCCTCGGGACAGGCCGCGATGAGATCCTGATCGATGACCTGGGCACCGAAACCGGCGACAAGTTCCTGCTGCACTACAACTTCCCCCCTTACTCCACCGGAGAAGTCAAGCGCATGGGGGGCCAGTCCCGCCGCGAAATCGGGCACGGCAACCTTGCCAAGCGTGCCATCCGCGCCATCCTGCCCGAGTTTGAAGTCTTCCCCTACGTGATCCGTGTGGTGGGAGACGTGCTGGAAAGCAACGGCTCCTCTTCTATGGCCACCGTGTGCGCCGGATGCCTGAGCCTGATGGACGCCGGTGTGCCCATCAAGGCCCCCGTGGCCGGTGTGGCAATGGGTCTGGTCATGGAAGGCGAGAAATACCGCGTGCTGACCGACATCCTGGGTTCCGAAGACGCCCTGGGCGACATGGACTTCAAGGTGTGCGGAACCTCCGAAGGGGTCACCGCCCTGCAGATGGACATCAAGATCAGTGGCATCACCCCTGCCGTGATGCGTGAGGCGCTGGCACAGGCCAGAGAAGGCCGCCTGCACATCCTTGGCAAGATGGCCGAAGCCATGCCTGAAACCCGTCCTGAGCTGTCCAAGTACTCTCCACGCATCCTCACCACCAAGATCAACCCCGACAAGATCGGCGTCATCATTGGCCCTGGTGGGAAGAACGTGCGCGAACTCGAAGCCATGGGGGCACAGGTCACCATCGAGGAAGACGGCACCATCCGCATCTTCTCTGCTGACGCTGCAGCCGCAGAGGCCGTGCTCAAGCGTGTGCAGGCCCAGACCTACGAAGCCAAAGTCGGCGACGAATTCGAGGGCACCGTGGTCAAGATCGCTCCCTTCGGGGCTTTCGTGAACCTGTTCCAGGGGCAAGACGGCATGCTGCACATCTCCCAGATCAGCGAACAGCGCATCGAGAAAGTCGAGGACGTGCTTGCTGTCGGCGACAAGATCCGCGTGAAAATCGCTGGCGTGGACGACCGGGGCAAACTCGACCTGATCCGCCCCGAACTCGAAGGCAAAATCAAACCCCGCGCCCCCCGCAGAGGCTGATTTCTTCAGAGGTTCTTGCATGTTCCATGAGTACGGCAAACAGATTGAAGCGAAGGCTGATTTTACAGCCTTCTGCCTTCAGCCTTCAGCCTTCTGCTGCCGGAGGCACCCATGAGACCCCAGTTCTTCACTGCTGCCAAAATCCTTCGCAAAGCCCGCGAATCTGCCCTGCAGGGACGCACGGAAGAGGCGGTCCGGGAGTACCAGCGGGGGATCAACCTGCTGCGAACCCTGCCTCCTGAGCATGCGCGGGATGTGCTGCTCTCCCACCTGTACCTGGCCCACTACCAGACCCTGGTGCTTGAGGAGAAGACCCGGGAAGTGGCCCTGGAGTCCCTGCATCTGGGGGTCAGTTACGCCCGCAGCACCCGTGACCCTCTGGCCCGGGCCGTTGCAGAGGAATGCATGTCTGGGGCCAGTGTCCAGCTGTAGAGGTTCATCGATTCTTTATCTTTCAGCCTGTGGCCCTGTGCTGCAGGCTGTTTTCATGCTGGATTTCACCGTTTGAGCCCTGCACAGTCACAGGCTGCACACTTGATCGTCACAGATTTTTAACATATTGTCCCTTACGTTGGAGAAACCGTCTCCTTCCCTGGGCCTTGCTCTCTCCATTTCACAGCCTGGTTTTGATCTGAACACCTGCAATGCACCTGTGGTTGTATCGCAGAGGTTTTCTTTTGCATCTGGAGGTTCCATGAAACACCTGATCCCACTCACCGCATGTCTGTCCCTGTTGCTGGCCGCCTGTGGCAGCCCCACTCCACCCCCAGAGCCCAAAGTGGCCCCCAAAGTCAACGAGAAGACCCGTGTGGTCACGGAAGAGACCCGCAAAGCCCTGAGCAGTTTCACCTTCACCAATGCAGCGGCCTGCAAGACCTCCCCTGATCCCATCAAGAACCCGAATGCCATTCCAGCGCAGTGCACAGCCAAACTGGTGTTCTCCAAGTCCACCCCTTATCTGGCAGACCTGAAGGTCGGAGAGATGATGGTCAGTGGCATCGGACCGAATGCGCCTTACGGCTACCTGCAGAAGGTCACCAAGATCACCACAGCTGGAGGCCAGGTCACGGTCGAAACCCAGGCTGCAACGCTGGATGAAGCCCTCATTGAGGGAGAATTCTCAGAGGAAGGCAAACTCGGGGCAAAGCAACTCTCTTCCATGTCCCTGCGTCAGGGAGTGGTGCCTGTCGGTTTCGACAAGAATGCCATTGCCTCCCAGGGCAATTCCTTCAAGTTCGACATCAACACCGTGCTTTACGATGATGACGGCAACAACAGCACCACCAGTGACCAGATCCGCCTGAAAGGCAATTTCGAGCTGGTGGTGGACGATGGCCTGTCTTACAGCCTGAAGTGGAAAAAGGTGCTGGGGGTTCCGGTGTATCCCAAGGGCATCTATGTGCGGATGGCCTATGGTTTCAATCAGAATGCCAGTGTGCGGGTCGAAGCCGAATTTGCCAGGAGCATTGAAAAAGAAGTGGAACTGGCCAAATACACTTTTGATCCCATCACCTTCTTCATCGGGCCTGTGCCTGTGGTGCTGATTCCTTCGGTGCGCATCACGGCGGACCTGAAAGGCAACATCACCGCCAAGATGACCTTCGGGGCCAGTGAAAGCGTGGTGGCCCAGGCAGGATTTGAGTACAACGATGGGTTCAAGAACATCACCCAGTTCAGCAAGAGCTTCAACAAGTATGCAGAAATCGAAGGGGCCAAAGGCACCCTGGAGGCAGGACTGAACCTGCAGGGCGAAATCCTGCTGTACGGTCTGGTGGGACCTTACGCCCGGGTGCGGGGCAACATCACCATGGATGCTGCTGTGCCCAGAGATCCCGTCTGGACCCTGAGTGCAGGGGTGCAGGGCCATGTGGGCATTCACGCGGACCTGCTGGTGAAAACCCTCAATTATGATGCCCAGATTTTCAAGGAGACCTTTGAGTTTGCCCGTTCCGAAAACCAGAAACCCACTGTCAGCTTCAAATCGCCCAAAGAAGGCCAGGAATACAGCCAGAACGTAAAGGTGGAGAACATCTGCTTGCTGATGGACGATCTGGAATCCAGCGACCTGCAGGTGAGCATCAGCAGTTCCCTGGATGGCAACCTGCTCTCCAAGTCGGTGATCCGGGGAAATTTCAGCAGCACCTGTGTGCCCCCTTACGCCTTCAAGACGCTGGGGAACCGCACCCTGACCGTGACGGTGACCGACAAGGGTGGACTGACCGCCACAGCAACCCGGACCATCAACATCGTCAACAACCCCCCATCGGTGTTGATTCTGCAACCCACAAACACCACCAAAATCTACAAAAATGGCCCGACCCTGCTCAGGGGTGCCCTGATGGACCCCAACGAGAATCTGGACTGCAAGGCCTTCAAGTGGAGCAGCAGCAACCCTGCAGACAACAAGAACATGCCTGCCGATCCCTGCGGCGATGCCATGGTCACCTTTGAAACCGAGGGGACCCGCACCATCACCCTGGAGGCCCGGGATTCCCAGAACATGCCCGGCAGCGTTCAGGTCACCATCAACGTGCTGCCTGAGCCTGTCAACCATCCTCCGGTGGTGTCCATTGAGCAACCCAAGATGGGTGTGGATGGCAGTGGCAATCCAGTTCTGCCCTCCCTGCCTCCCCTTGACCAGACCATGACCCTCAAAGGCACCCTGCTGGACAAGGAAAAAGCCAGTCTGTCCTACTCCTGGGTGCTCAGTTACCAGCCCAGAGGCAAGGGGGTCACCTCCACCACCCTGCACAGCAATGCTGTCCCTGCGGGATCACTCACCCAGCACGTGGAGTACACCTTTGACCCTTCGGATCTCCTGCCCATTGCAGGGGGAACAGAGTTCAAGTGCTACGACGTGGAACCCCACAACATTTTCCTCAGGCTGGAGGTCAGTGACGGGGTGAACAGCACCGTGGTGGCCAGCATTCAACTGCAGAAGGGATGCTTCTGATGAAACAGCTTGTCCCGATGCTGACCCTGGCCCTGCTTGTGGGATGCAAAGGAGGGGAATCCACCCCTCCTCCCCCACCCTCCCAGGGTTTCAACCTGCTCCTCACCGACACCGAAATCACCCTGATGCAGGGTCAAAGCAAAGACATCACCGTGACCGTGAAGCCCGAAAACAGCTTTGATGGACAGGTGGGCTTCTCCCTGGTCCAACCCAGCCCGAACAAACTCGGGTCCCTGTTCAGTCCGGCCACCACCAAAACCACCACCAAACTGACCCTCCATGCTCCACTGGATCTGCCAGCCAATCAGTACTCCTTGTTTATCCGTGGGGTTTCTGGAGATGCAAAGGGGGTCATTGAATTGAAAGTCAATGTCACCAAATCTCCCCTGGTCACCGTTGGAGGCACGGTCCGCAATGTGATCGGAGGACGGGTGCAGGGGGCCACGGTGCGCATTCGGGGCGCGAACAACACCGAAAGCACGGACACCAGTGACGCTTCAGGCCAGTTCACCGTGAACCATGTTCTGCCGCCCTATACCGCCACCGTAAAATTTCCCACAGGCGAAACCCACACCTTCCCGAACCTGACCCTGCCCGATCCCAGCCTGAAGCTGTACACCAGCAACGGCGTCATCACGGCCACCGATGTGACCATCAGCGGCACCCTTTCTGGAGGGGTGGGCTTTCCCAACCCTGCAGGCACCGTCACGCAGGTGGTGTATGCCAGCTTGCTGGAAAACCTGGGCATCCAGGGATTCCTGCCTGGGAAAGGGGGACCTTACACCATCAAGATCAGCCAGATCAATGAAAAACTGGCCGAGGGACAGGTCTTTGCCCTGCAGTGGCAGGCCAACCTCAGTGGAGCCACCAGCATTCCCGTCAGTTACAAGGGCTTTGGGGCGAGCAGCAAATTCATTTCAGGGGGTCCCACCGCCGCTGGAAAGAACATCACCCTCACCCCAGTCACCCAGTCGGTGCTTTCTGGGACCATTGATGCACCGATCCCAGCAGGCATGACCGTCCTGTGGAAAAGCCTGGGGGCCGCTCTGGTGCCACGTGGAGGTTTTGTGCTGGCTGCGGATCACTCCAACAGCACCAGCTTCAGCTATCCCATTCCCACCCCGGAAGTGCTTCAGAACCGTTTTGTGCTGGCCGTTGGGGCCAGGAGCAGTCAGGGCAGCAGCCTGATCCTCAACAGGGGGAACCTGGGACCTGCCCAGACTGAACACTTCACCCTGAAAGTGCCTCCGTACCTGGCCTCACCCGCAGACACTGCCACAGGAGCCGGGAACGTGCTGCAGTGGAACAGGGGAACCTTCCAGAACCCCTTCTTCGTGGCCTGCTACAGAGACAGCCTTTCCGGGGCCAACCAGTGCGTGTACACCACAAACACCAGTTATGCGGCTCCCCTCGAGAAGAACATGATGTACACCTGGAGCCTGCTGGCCTATGACGGCTTTGCCACACCCGATGATTTTGTGAAACCTGGTGTGTGGTCTTTCGGGTACCCCAATGCGGGCAGCCTGCTGGATTTTGATTTCGGACTGACCAAAGAGCAGACATTCACCACTGCTCCTTGATGCAAGCAGAAGCAAAAGGCGAGGCTCAAGCCTCGCCTTTTGCGATTGGCTGCCAGAGCTCTTCCTCAGACAAGCCATTAAAACACAATCATTTTTGCTTTTGAAATTGATCATTTTAAATTCAGATCTTTCATTATTAATATATCAATTCCCTTTTAAAGAAATATATGCTTCACCGATATAAAATATTGCGCATGATTTTTAAGTCGTCCCAGGAGTGTGCTTAAGGTGCTTTAAGTTTATTTTTCTGTCAATCACCTGCCTTTCTTTTCGAGGCAACAAAAAGGGAGACCGATTTTGATCGGTCTCCACCAAGCCAACATATGGAGGTTGGTCTCTGGGTTGCCCCCAGTTGCGTTCATTATATTCAGAAAGTGTTTCTGTGGAAAGGGTGAGGCACAGGTGCATCTGTTACGATGGTCCCCATGCCTCATGTTCTGGGATTTGCATTTGATCCATCTGCAACACAAGTGGTCCTGATTCAGAAAAACAGGCCTGCATGGCAGCAGGGGAAACTCAATGGTGTGGGGGGAAAAATTGAAGAGGGAGAAACCCCTCTGCAGGCCATGTGTCGTGAATTTGAAGAGGAGACCGGGCTGAGGCTGGACAATTGGCAGCACTTTGCCACCCTGATCGGTTCAGGCCTGGAAGTGTTCTGCTTTGAGACCCGCACAGAACACCTGCATCTGCTTCACTCCTGCACAGATGAAGAGGTGAGTGTGTACCCCTTGCCAGACCTCCCTGAGCACGTTCACCACAACCTGCGTTACCTGATCCCGCTGGCACTGGATGTGCAGCTGAGAAGACCCGTGACCCTCAGTTACAATCTGTGAGCCCACAAGCAAAAGAGGAAATTGTTATTGCTGGTACGTCAAAATCCTGAGGCAACCCCGGGCGTTTTCACGCACACTGTTCTCTGAGAAGGAGGCTTCATGCCCGAACTGAAGTTTTACACCCTGGATGTGTTCACGGATGTGCGTTTTGGAGGAAACCAGCTTGCTGTGGTGCTCGGTGCCGAGGGACTGGAAACCGCACGCCTGCAACAGATTGCCCGTGAATTTCAGCTGGCAGAGACTGTTTTCCTGCTTCCCGCCGAAGGTGAGGGGGATTACCGTGCCCGCATCTTCACCACGGGACGGGAGATGACCTTTGCAGGTCACCCGACCATTGGAACCGCCCTGCTGCTGGCTTTCCTGGGAGAAACCGCAGGCAAGGAGGAGGTGGTCCTGGAGGAAATCGCAGGTCTGGTCCCGGTGAAGTACCGCTGGGAAAACGGGCAGGCGGTGTATGCCGAGCTCACCTCCCCCACCCCTCCAGAATTTCGCAAGGCTGAAGTGACCCCAAAGCAGGTTGCAGAAGTGCTGGGCCTGAAGGTGCAGGACATCCACACCCTGGAGGGCGTATCCTGTGGCACCCCCTACCTGATTGTGGAAGTGACTTCGCATGCGGCCCTGCAACACCTGCAGTTCAACTTGCCTGCCTGGGAAAAGCATCTGGAGAACAAATGGGCCGCCAATCTCTACGTTTTCTTTGTGGCTCCCCATGAGATCTACGCCCGCATGTTCGCACCAGAGCCCGGACTGCTGGAGGATTCTGCCACTGGAAGCGCAGGGGTGGCCCTCGCAGCCCACCTGGGGAACCGCATTCCGGAAGACCTGACCTTCACCTGGGTGGTGCACCAGGGCCTGGAGATGGGCCGTCCAAGCCGACTGGAGATCACTGCCGTCAAGGACGATTTTGAGGTGGTGGCCACCCGCGTGGGTGGCGCTGCAGTTCAGGTGATGGAGGGCATCCTGCGCATCTGACCTCTACATTTTGAAGACCCTTTTCCAGAGACAGGCCTCATCCCTCGTAGACCACGGTGATGGTGGCCTGTTCTCCATTCTGGATGCTCACCAGGAGAGTTCCTGGATTGGTGTTTTCACTGACCGACCAGGATTGGCTGGCATCTGCAAAAGTCACACTCCCAACCCCTCCAACGCCCAGTTGAAAGGTGGAGGTGGTGAAAAAGCACCTTCCACTGGCAACAGCTTCTATGAACTGTCCTCCTGGGGCAGGAAAGGCCTGACCTGCGGCCACCTGGGCCCCATTGAAGATGGAGAGGTTGGAGCCATATTCGTTGTTGTCGTACATGCACTCGATGCCTTCAATGAAAAGTTGAATGTCTCTGGTGCTGTTGTTGATCACGGTCAGGTGTGCGCCGTATCCCATAACATCCTCCTGAGAAAGAAAAGTTCTGGAGGTTTAAAGACCTCCAGAACGGGCAGGGGCTTGAGGTTGAGGTGTCTTGCGGTCTGTTTTTACGTTTGGTGCCTTCTAGAGGAGGGCCTGAGGTCTGAAGAGGTGGGAGGCCTCTTAACGGATGGATGGGTTGATCATCTGAGAGGTGTGGGCCAAAGTGCACCGCCTGTGGTTTGAATTTCGCCCGTTCGGCTTGATCCTGTTGTACTGCAGAGCCCGTTAACAGGGCGTTAACCTGCTGTTTGCGTGAATTTTCGGGGCACTGCACAGGGAAAAAACCCATATTCGTGCACCGAGTTTAAAATTCCAGGGCATTTCTGGGCTGCCACTGAGCTTTGAATCTATTCAGAGAATATGCATTGAGATTCTTCAGCGTATGCAGAGAACGCCAAAGAATCTCAGGAAGCATGACAATAAAAACCCCTTTTCAGTTTAATTTGTCATGTTTTTTCGTCTAGATCAAAGGTTGACACCAGCAAAGACAGGCTGTTAAGGTAAAGGCAATGAGCCGCATTCTGACCAGCATCGTGGTGGTAGTACTAGTACGCACAGGGGTTTCCCTCGCGTAGGCGGCAGGCACGTACTCGCAGAAGAAACCCCCGGGTCTACCAGATCGCGGGGGTTTAACGTTGAAATGAACGTTGAGAGGAGCAAAATGAACGGGGCACAAGCACTCTGGCAGACCTTGATCAACCACAACATCACCACCGTCTTCGGATACCCGGGCGGCGCAGTGATTCCCCTGTACGACGCACTCACCGGATTCCCCGAAATGCGTCACATCCTGGTGCGCCACGAGCAGGGCGCATCCCACGCCGCAGAAGGCTGGGCCAAGGCCACCGGAGAAGTCGGGGTGTGCATTGCCACCTCCGGCCCTGGAGCCACCAACCTGGTGACCGGACTCACCGACGCCATGATGGACAGTGTGCCCATCGTCGCCATCACCGGAAACGTGCCCCGTGCACTCATCGGCACCGACGCTTTCCAGGAAGCAGACATTACGGGCATCACCATGCCCATCACCAAACACAACTACCTGGTCCGACACGCCAACGACCTGCCCCGCATCCTCGCAGAGGCCATCCGACTGGCCCGCTCTGGACGCCCCGGTCCGGTGCTCGTGGATGTGCCCAAGGACGTGCAGCTTGAGCTCTTCAGTGGTGAGATTCCTGCTCCCCACGCCCGCCCTGAAAGCCCCTCCCCTGCCAGGGAAGCCATTGAACGGGCCATTGAAGCCCTCAAAAAAGCCCAGCGTCCCATCCTGATGGTCGGCGGCGGAGCCATGGACGCCTCAAAAGAGATCATCGAGTTTGCAAAAGCCTGGAACCTGCCTGTCATCACCACCCTGATGGGCCTGGGCATTTACCCTTCCAAAGATCCCCTGTGGCTCGGCATGCCCGGCATGCACGGCAGTGTGGCCGCCAACCGCGCCATCACCAACGCAGACGTGCTGGTCGGAATTGGCCTGCGCTTCGATGACCGTGTGACCGGCAAGGTGTCCCGCTTCGCCAAAAACGCCACCATCATCCACGTGGACATTGACGCTGCAGAAATCTCCAAACTGGTGCACGCCCACATCCCTGTGCGTGGAGATGCCGCAAAAGCCGCCCGTTACTTCGCAGACCATGCCACTTACCTGGAAAACAAAGAATGGCACGACAAACTCCAGGAGTGGAAGGACCGCTACGTGCGCCACCCCGTCTGGAGCGCCGGTTACGCCATCAAACAGATTGTGGACCAGCTCTCCGACGATGACATCCTCTCCACCGACGTGGGACAGCACCAGATGCTCGCAGCACAGCTTGCCCGATTCCAGAAGCCCCGCAGATGGCTGACCTCCGGGGGCCTCGGGACCATGGGCTTCGGCTTCCCTGCCGCCATCGGATCTGCCCTCGCTGACCCCGGCGTGCGCAGCATCGTGATCGCCGGAGACGGTGGTTTCCAGATGACTGCACAGGAACTTGCCACCCTCACCAAATACCGCATTCCCGTCAAGATTGCCGTCATCAACAACAGCTTCCTCGGGATGGTCAGACAGTGGCAGGAGCTCTTCCACGAGAACCGCTACAGCGAAGTGTGGCTGGGAGACTCCAACCCTGACTTCATCAAACTGGCCGATGCCTACGGCATTCACGCCGTTCGGGCCACCAACAGCGAGGAACTCGAAAGCGCCATTCAGGCCTGGCTGAACCATGACGGACCCAGCCTGCTTGAAGCCGTGGTGCCCAACGAGCACGGCGTCTTCCCCATGGTGCCCGCAGGTGCCTCACTGGAAGAAATGGTCGAGACCCACGAGGAAGCGAAACAGAAGCAATAAGCCGAGAGCCAAGCGGCCAGTGCGACGCGGGCCGCCCCGCAAGCACGTTTTCAGGCCAAGACAGGGCCGAGGGCCGAGGGCAACAGACAGGCCCTCGTTCCTGCTGGCTGAGCCAATGAAAAGGTGAACCATGAGTGCAAATCTGTACGGCGACACCCCCAGCAGCCCCACCAAAGACCACATCATCAGCGTGATCGTGCGAGATGAACCCCGCGTGCTGACCCGCATCACCAGCATGTTTGCAAGGCGTGGTTTCAACATCAAGAGCCTCTCTGTGGGCACCACCGAAAACCCCGGCGTGAGCCGCATGACCATTGTGGTGGGTGGAGACGACAACATCCTGCAGCAGGCCATCCGCCAGCTGGAGAAACTGATTGACGTCATCAAAGTGATCGACCACCGCGAAGAGAAATTCGTGGACCGCGAACTGGTGCTGGTCAAAGTCACCATCACCCCCGAAACCCGCGTGGAAGTGCGCCACATTGCCGAGGATTTCCGTGCCCGCATTGTGGACGTGGGCCGCTACGCCCTGATGTTCGAGGTGACCGGCGACGAGGGCAAAATCACCGCCTTCATCGAGCAGATGCGCCCCTTCGGGATCATCGAAACCATGCGCACAGGCCGCGTGGCCCTCTCCCGTGGCTCCAACGCCGACATTCCCACCCAGGTCTACACCGATGGAGGCAGCAAGAGCCTGGAGCCTGTGCTGGGGGATGTGGAGATTTAACCCCAAACACCTAGAGCGATCATTTCCCTTTTCCTGACAGACAGGTAAAGTAATCCAAGACAGCATCACCCCGAAGGAGTCTTACACAATGGCGACAATGTACTACGATCAGGACGTTTCCTTAAGCCCCCTCGAAAACAAGACCGTGGCCATCATCGGTTACGGCTCCCAGGCCCACGCACACGCCCAGAACCTCAACGAGTCTGGCGTGAAAGTTGTGGTCGGTCTGCGTGAAGGCAGCCCCAGCGTGGAGAAGGCCCAGAAGGCCGGCCTGCGCGTGGAAACCATCGAGAAGGCCGTGCAGGAAGCCGACGTGATCATGCTGCTGATCCCCGACGAGCACCAGGCCAAAACCTACAAAGAGAGCATCGAGCCCAACCTGACCGCTGGCAAAGCCCTGGTGTTCGGTCACGGCTTCAACATCCACTTCGGACGCATTGTGCCCCCCGCAGACGTGGACGTGTTCCTGGTCGCCCCCAAAGGCCCCGGCCACATGCTGCGCCGCGTGTACGTGGAAGGGGCAGGCATGCCCGGCATCTTCGCTGTGTACCAGGACGCCACCGGCAATGCCCGTGACCTTGCCCTGGCTTACGCCCGTGGCATTGGCTGCACCCGTGCAGGCGTGCTGGAAACCACCTTCAAAGAAGAAACCGAAACCGACCTGTTCGGCGAGCAGGCCGTCTTGTGCGGTGGCCTGACCAGCCTGATCCAGAACGGCTTCGAGACCCTGGTGAATGCTGGCTACCAGCCCGAAATTGCCTACTTCGAAGTGCTTCACGAGTGCAAACTGATCATCGACCTGATCTACGAAAAAGGCTTCAAAGGCATGCGTTACTCCATCTCCAACACCGCAGAGTATGGCGATTACGTCACCGGACCCCGCGTGGTGGCCGCCGAGAGCCGCAAAGCCATGGAAGAAGCCCTGGCCCGCATCCAGAGCGGCGAGTTCGCCCGTGAATTCGTGGCCGAAACCGAAGCGGGCTACCCCAAGATGAAGCAATGGCGCGAAGAAATGAACGACCACCCCCTCGAAGTGGTGGGCGCAAAACTTCGCAGCATGATGCCTTTCATCAGCAAGAAAGAACTCGAAGTTTAATTTTCAGACTTCACAGGAACTCGGGGGTGAGAACCCTCGGGTTTTTTGTTTGAAAATCAGAAGCCCAGCTTTTGACTCACTGTCATGGTCATTTTTGGACCTTTGTGATAATCAAATTTGAGGGCAACTTCAGCCGTATGGGTTTGTCCTTCAAAATGAGTTTTAGAAGAGAGATGCCCTGCGTAAAGTGCAAATTTGTGTCTGGTCACCCTTCCCTCGAAGACAGCTTCTCGCTCAAAAAAGGCCTGTGCCGTGTCCCGTGTTTTCTGGTCCAGTCTCAATAACCATCCCAGCAACACATCCAGCCCTCTCCAGAGGAAAAATGGAACAATCAAAAACAGGATTTGCAAAACAACTGATCCTGCACGGTTGTTCTGAAATAGACTGGAAATGAAAGGGATGCGGTCTGGATACACACAGGTACAGATCACATGCCAGATGACGAGTCCTCCAATGCCACCGAACAGAAGCAGAAGCGTTCCAAAAAATCCAAGAGCATTTGCAGCACGTCCAGCTCTAACAAGGGGTGGATGATCAAAATAAACCTCATTCATTCTGGTTCAACTTACGACAGCTGGGCCAAAAAAGTTCTCTGTCAGAATTTGATGTCACCCTCAAGGTTCTGAAGCCCGATTTTTGCCTCCGAATGAAGCACGTTCAACAATCCATCCCTGAATGCGTGCTAAGATGGTAAATTCGGAGGGCGTTAGGTGGAAGTGTACCCGGCTCGAATCAAAGAAGTTGCTCCAGGGAGTCCTGCACAGCGCGCAGGCGTGAAGCCTGGCGATCAGTTGTTGCGTGTGAACGGTCAGGCTGTCACAGACATCCTGGCTTACAGATACCTTTTGGAGCAGGGGGTGGCCACACTGGAAGTGGCCAAAACCCGTGATTTTGATCAGCCCAGCTTCACTTTTCAGCAGGACCACCATACCCTGAAACCCGTTGAAACAGCGGAAACCTTCACCTTTGATGTGGAATGGGAAGACCCCGGTCTGGAGTTTGAAGAGGTGCTCTTTGACGGCATCAAGAAGTGCGCCAACAAGTGCGACTTCTGCTACGTGCACCAGATGCCACGGGGCTTCAGAAAGAGCCTGTACATCATGGATGACGATTACCGTCTGTCTTTCCTGTATGGCTCTTTTGTGACCCTCACCAACCTGACCGAAGATGACATCCAGCGGATTCTCAATGAAAACCTCTCCCCTCTGTATGTCTCGGTGCACACCACCAATCAGGACCTGCGTCAGGACATGATGAAGTGGTGGAAACTGAAGGTCAAAGACCAGCAGGCCACCGACATCAAGCACATGATTGAGCGTCTGGAGTCCATCGACCTTTACACCCAGATTGTGATGCTTCCGGGCCGCAACGATGGGGATGAGTTCGACAAAACCATGGCTTACCTGACCAGCCGCCCCAATGTGCTCTCTGTGGCCTGTGTGCCCGTGGGCCTGACCGACCACCGCACCAATCTGGCCCAGGTGCCCACCTTCAGCCCTGAGCAGGCGAAAGATGTGATCCGCCGTGCGAATGTGTGGAGAAAACGCATGCTGGAGGAGCGTGGAACCCGCTTCATCTTCCCATCAGATGAGTTTTACATCCTGGCAGGTCTGCCCATTCCTCCTGAGGAGGAGTACGAGGGCTTCCCCATGCTGGAAAACGGTGTGGGCATGGTGCGGGACTTCCTGAACGAGCCTCTGCCTGAGCTCCCTGAGGCCCTGGAAATTCCCCAGAAGGTCATTCTGGGAACAGGGAAACTCTTTGCACAATCCCTGGACCTGGCTGTGGAACCCCTGCGCAAGATCAAGGGTCTGGAAATCGAGGTGCGCAGCGTGACCAACCGCACCTTTGGGGAGAACACCACCGTGGCAGGTCTGCTGACAGGTCGCTGCTTCCGGCATGCCGTTCAGCCTTCCGAGGCAGACCTCTTGATTGTGCCTCCAACCACCCTGAGGTACGGCACAGAACTGATGCTGGACAACATGAGCCTGACGGAGCTTTCCCAGGACCTCAGGATGCCGGTGCTCCCTGGAGGGGCCACCCTGGGTGAACTGGCCCGCATCATCCTCAAGCAGGGTGCAAGTTCGGGTCTGCAATTTGGTTATTCCGCCCATGCGGTCAAAGAGCAGCGCGGTCAGGCTTAAATTCTGGGCGTAAAAGAGTACACTGAATACGTGGATTACGTTGTTTTTGACCTGGAAACCACCGGACTCTCACCGGAGCGGGATGGCATTGTGGAAATCGGGGCCATTGTGGTGCGAGATGGGCAGCTGATCGAAGAGGAGATCTTCCATACGCTGGTCAACCCTGGGCGTCCCATCCCCTATCACGCCACCAGAGTGCATGGGCTCAGAGATGCAGATGTTCGGCATGCCCCCACCATCGAGCAGGTTCTGCCTGAATTCTTGACCTTCATCAAAAGAAAACCTCTGGTTGCCCACAACATCAGCTTTGACATGGGTTTTATTCAGGCCAATGCCCGAAAACTGGGGCTGGATTTCCCTCCCCGGGCACAGATTTGCACCATGCAACTTTCAAGACGGGCCTATCCCCAGGAGCGCAGCCACAAACTGGATTTGCTGGCCTCCCGACTTGAACTGACCTTCACCGAACGCCACAGGTCGATGGGTGATGTGCGGGTCACTGCGCAGGCTTTCATTCACCTGTCGCGGGCTTTGCAGGTGGGCATGTGATGTGCCTGTAAGAAAGTCTAAAAAACAAAAGAAAAAGAGGAGGAACATTCCTCCTCTTTTTTGGTGGCTGTGAATTACTTCTTGCGGCCCTTGCGGGTTGCACCAAGCTTCTTGCCTTTTTCTTCGCTGGCTTTCATTTTGGCGCGGGTGGCTGCTGCCTGTGCCTTGAAATCCAGTTCCCCTTTGGCAAAAGCTTCGAGGCTGGGTTTGACTTTGCGGGTGCGCTTGTTCTGGGTGAGCTGGTCGTCGAGATCGTTGAACCACTGCTCGAAAGCGGGGTTCACTTCAAAGACCATTTCTTTGGCGCTCTTGCTGTAGGAACCTTCCTGTCCACGTTTTGCGTATTGCTTGGGCAATTCGAAACGCTCAGGAACTTCAGTGGCATCAAAAACCCCGTCTCTTACTGCATTGCGGAACTGACGGACGAATTGATCGCTGCGTTGTGGGTTCTTGAGCAGGGCCACCTGTTCACTTAGTCTACGTAAATTCATAAAAGCACACTCCTTTGCTTCGAGCTATTTTATTCACATTTCAGTTCTCTTTGCAAGCCCACATTGATAAACAGAATTGTGCATGATTGATGGATTTTTAAAAAATGATCTGGGCTCAAAATCCTCTTTAACGCACTGATTTACAGCTGGGCAAAAGATTTACTCAGCCTGGCTTCACCTGAGGTTCATGTGGGTGATCAGGGTTTCATGAAAAAGCAGAGCAAAGCTCAACTTTGTGGTGCCCCGAGCAGGTCAACAAGTTGCTGGTGAAGGGCTTCCAGTTGCTGACCGGGCAAGACAGGACGGGCATGGACCTCATGCACCTGATCGAGGGGCACCCAGCTGATGCAGCCGAACATTTCTGGCGTTTCAGTGAGGACAAAAGAAGTTTCCAAACTGAAAACTTCAAGAAGAAGAACATGCAAATAGGGTTTGTTCCGGTAATTGAAACGTCTTTCAATCGCTTTCGAATTCAGGGCCTGTAATTTTTCAATTTGCAGAGCCACATCCAGATCCTCGATTTTCCATACCGCCCTGACCCTGGCAAATGCTGAAAATGCCACTTCACTCGGCGGGTTCTGGTCCAGAATGAGCGGGTGGTGTTCTTCTTTCAATTCCAGTTTGTTCTGGTGAAGAAAAGTCGGGTACAGGAAGAACTCGCGGTGTTCGATTTCGAACTCCAGGTTCTTTTCGATGATGCCCCCCTTGCGGACCAGCACCGCATACTGCCCGCTGAGGAGAAGCTGAACCTGGGCATCCCATTCCTTGAGGCCATACATGCTCTGAACAGTCATGCCCTGGAGTGTAAGTTTCCCCACCCCCTCTACACAAGGCCCTTGAGAGAATGAACCAGGCTTGCTAGAGTGAGATGGATGTATTCGGCCTGCGCCACCACCATTATTCTCTAGGCGGTAACGTTCCAAAACGTTGCCGCTTGAAACCTGCCCTCCAAGGCAGGTTTTCGATTTGAAGAGACCGGTGAAACACAGGTGCGGCCCGGGAGGTTTTATGCGTTTAGCCATTGTTGGAGCCACAGGAGCAGTTGGACATGAATTCCTCAGGGTGCTCGAAAACAGCCCACTGCAGTTCAGCGAACTGCGGCTGTATGCCTCTCCCCGCAGTGCAGGCAGCAAACTCACCTTCAAAGGCAAAGAAATCACCGTCGAGGTGATGCCCGAGGGTCCCATCGCTGCAGACGTGATTCTGGCTTCTGCCGGGGGCAGCATCTCCAAGACCTACGCACCCGTCTGGGTGGAGGGAGGTGCTGTGGTGATCGACAACTCCAGCGCTTTCCGCTATGACGCAGATGTGCCGCTTGTCGTTCCTGAAATCAATGGAGACGCTGCACTGAAGCACAAGGGCATCATCGCCAACCCCAACTGCACCACCGCCATTGCTGCTGTTGCCGTGTACCCCCTGCACCAGAGGTTCAAGGTCAAGCGCATGATCGTCTCCACCTACCAGGCCACCAGTGGGGCCGGAGCCAAGGGCATGGACGAACTGCTGCACGAAACCCGCCGTTACTTTGATGGCGAGACTGTGGGCAACCAGGTGTTCGCGCACCCCATCCCCTTCAACCTGATTCCTCACATCGACTCCTTCCAGGACAACGGTTACACCAAAGAAGAGATGAAAGTGGTCTGGGAAACCCACAAGATCTTCGGCGATGACTCTTTCAAGGTGTCCTGCACCGCTGTGCGCATCCCCACCCTGCGTGCCCACAGCGAGGCCATCACCCTGGAACTCGAAAAGCCCGCCACCCCCGAAGAAGCCCGCGAGATCCTCAGCAAAGCCCCTGGTGTGCAACTGGTGGATGACCCCGGCAACAAGGTCTACCCCATGCCCCTGAATGCCAGCGGCAAGTATGACGTGGAAGTGGGCCGCATCCGCGCCAGTCTGGTGTTTGATGGCGGTCTGGAACTGTTCGTGTCCGGGGACCAGTTGCTGAAAGGTGCTGCCCTGAACGCCGTGCAGATTGCCGAGTACCTGCAAGCCAAGGGTGCCCTGCCTTCTGGTGAAGTGGCTGCCGGGTAAGACAACACACCCATTTGTAGCTTTCGCTTTTAAACCTCACCTCCCTTTCCCTTACCTTGGGAAGCGGAGGTGTTTTTTGATGGGCAGGAACTCACTCGTGCTGGGAATGGTTTTGCTGGCATCCTGCAGTTTTGCAGCAAGCAACCTCAAACTTCAGAAGGTCATTGATGGCCTCAACAATCCGCTGGGCATCACCAGCGCCATGGACGGCAGCAACCGCCTGTTTGTGGTGCAGCAGGTGGGCCTGATTCGCATTGTCAAGAATGGCAAGCTGGTTTCAGAGCCCTTCCTGGACATCCGTTCCCTGACCCGTGCAGGCGGAGAGCAGGGGCTGCTGGGGCTGGCTTTTGCTCCCGATTATGAAAAATCAGGCTTCTTTTTTGTCAATTACACGGATCGCAATGGGAACACCCAGGTGGTGCGCTACAAGGTCAGCAAGAACCCTGATGTCGCAGATGCCAAAAGCGCCCAGAAAGTCATCAGCGTGGATCAGCCTTACGCCAACCACAACGGTGGGCACCTGGCTTTCGGCAAGGATGGTTACCTGTACATCGGTCTGGGAGATGGAGGCTCTGGAGGAGATCCTCAGAACCACGGCCAGAACCTGAACTCCTTGCTGGGGAAAATGCTGCGTCTGGATGTGAGTGCCCTGCCCTACAAGATTCCAAAGGACAATCCCTTTGTGGGCAAGGACGGCAAGGATGAAATCTGGGCCTATGGCCTGAGGAACCCCTGGAGATACAGCTTTGACCGCCAGACCGGGGACCTGTGGATCGCAGATGTGGGTCAGAATGCCCTGGAAGAGGTGAATGTCCAGAAAGCCAGTTCCAAAGGGGGCGAAAATTACGGCTGGAGGCTGATGGAAGGCACCCGCTGCTACAACCCCTCGGACAATTGTGACCGGGGGAATCTGGTCAAGCCTGTCCATGAGTACCCCCGTTCTGAAGGGGTGTCCATCACGGGTGGGGTGGTGTACCGGGGCAAGGCCATCGCTGACCTGAAAGGCACCTACCTGTTTGGCGACTTTGGCACCGGGAAGCTGTGGGGCCTGACCCTGAATGGCAGCAAGGCCAGCAACAAGCTGCTGCTGGACACCGGAATGCAGATCAGCAGTTTCGGTGAGGATGAGGCAGGTGAGGTCTACATCACCGATTACAGCGGCACCCTCTACAAACTGACCGATTGATCTACCGGGTGCTCTCCGCAATCCAGCGGAGGTACTTTTCCTGACCCTCTTTGATGTCCAGAGCAATGACTTCCGGGGTGTCGTAAGGGTGGAGTTCAAGAATGCGCTGCTCCAGGGCAGCGTATTTTTCTGTGGTGGTTTTGATCAGCATCAGAATTTCACTGTCCTGATGGATCTCTCCCTGCCAGTGGTACAGGCTCAGGATCTGGGGGATGAGGTTGACGCAGGCACAGTGTTTCTCTTGCAAGAGGGTGTGGGCGAGGGTGCGGGCACCCTCCAGATCGGGAGCCGTCACCAGAACCATCTGAAATGCAGGGTTCGCCATGCCATCAGTATAAAAGCATTGACAGTATCCCTAGTTTTTCTATATAGTCAAACTATAAAGGAGGCAATGATGAGCCAACACATGCTCAAGGGGCATCTGGACATGATCCTGCTGTCGATCATTGAACCTGAACCCACCTACGGCCTGCGCATCATTCAGGAAGCCCAGTTGCGCACCGAGGGGTACTTTGATTTCAAAGAAGGCAGCCTCTACCCTGCCCTGCACCGTCTGGTGGAACAGGGCTTCCTGAGCACCGAAATGCGGCCTTCCAGCACTGGAGGGGCACCCAGAAAGTACTACTGCATCACCGAAAGCGGCAAAAAAGAGCTGGTCCAGAAACGCGAGGAATGGAAAACCTTCTCCCGGGCCGTCAACAACCTGGGGGGCATCGGATGAGAGAATTGCAGCGTTATCTGCAGCAGGCCACCAGAGGGCTGCCTGCACACCAGAAACAGGACCTGTGGCAGGAACTGGAGGCGGACATCCTGGAACGGGTCGGGCACCTCAGAAGTTTTGGCCTGACCGAGCAGGAAGCCCTCCAGAAGACCCTGGCCCAGTTCGGTGCAGCCCACAGCATTCAGCAAGGCATGCATCAGGTGTACACCGTTCCCAGAGTGACGCGCTGGTTTGCTGGCCTGATGGCAACAGGCAGCCTGGTTGTGCTCAGTTCTGCTGCCGCCACCACCACCATTGCCACCCATGCCTTTGGCTGGACCTATCTGTATGCAGCCCTGGATGATCTGAAACAGCAACTGACCGAACAGCAGGTGAAGGTGGAACAGAGCCAGAGTGCCCTGAATCTGGTCCTTCCTGCTGGACAGCAGGTGTCTTTGCCCCTCACGGAGTTCAACCACCAGGACAACCATCTGGTTCTGAACAATCTGCTGGATGCTGCCCTGCGGGCCAACCTGAACATCTCGGTGACAGGCTGGGAGACCCTGAATGTCCAGCTTGAGCAGGTGAAGTTGACCCTGAGTGCCCCGATCAAAGCCACCCGGACTTACCGCCTGTGGGAAGGAGAACAGCAGAGCAACTTCAAAAGCTGGTATCAGGAAGCTGCGCGTGGATGGTTCGAATATGGCCTCTACAAGAAAGATGCTGCCCTGGCAAAATCCACCCCACTTCTGACCGCAGACAGCACCCTGAAAGGCCACAATCCTGCCCTGGCAAACCAGATTGTTGCTGCTGCCGTTTACCGGGAGGGCCATGAGGTCTACACCGACGCCACAAAAGTGGACGCCCAGGGCAATTACACCCTGAAGGTCCCCTCTGGCACCTACCGGATGCTCCCCAGACGGGCAGATGTGCAGAACAACACCCTGGGACTGATGGTGTTTTCTGGGAAATACACTTCTGGTGCCAGCAAGCCATTCACCATCATCCCCACCCAGCAAAAACAGCTCAAAGTTCAGGCCCGGCAGACCGTGCAGGTCAAGTGATGCTGTTCACCCCACCTCGCGCCCGAGTTGTTCCAGAAACTGGCGCATCACCCCCACCCGCTTCTCGGCTTCCTCTCTGGCAGCCTGAGTGTGCATCTGGGACGGGAGTTTGAAGAGTTTCACAAAGAAGTGGTCGATGGTGTAGGTCAGGTCATCGTGCATTCGACTTTCACCAAAAGGGTCCTGTGGGTGGTACAGGGCACGTCCCATGCTGCCCCCGAGCATCAGGCAACGGGCGATCCCAATGGACCCGAGGGCATCCAGGCGATCCGCGTCCTGCACGATTTTTGCTTCCAGGGTTTCGGGCGGGATGCCTGCTGAAAAGCTGTGGGTCAGAATGGCGTGGTGAATGGCATCCAGATGCTGCTCTGGATAGCCACCTGATTCGAGGAACACCTTTGCAGCATCTGCAGCAAGTCTGGAGGCCTGCTTCCTGAGGGGGGAATCCTTGGGGACGATCACGCAGTCATGCAACCATGCGGCAGGCAGGACCACATTGAGCTCAGCGTTTTCCTGCAGGGCAATGCGTCTGGCACTGAGCACCACACGCTGGATGTGCTCCAGATCATGGCCTGCATCAAAGCTGGCGTGCGCCAGCAGGTGGCTTTTGAATCGCTCTTCCCATGCATGCAAATTCAGGGCGGGCTGTACGGACATGTTTTGCAGTATACGGGACATCACAGGACCTCTCTGGTGCGGGCAGGCTGGGCACTGCCAAAATAGGCTTCAAACAGTTCTGCATTGCGCATCTCGGTTTCCCGGTCCAGATGACCCACAAAACCGGTGGCCCTCTCCCCTTGCAGCAAGGTCTGCACGCCCGACAGGATCGCGGCCTGCACCAGATAGATGTAGGGTCCCACCTCTGCCCCGTGAATGAAGTTGACAGCATTCCCGTGGTTGCCGAGGTGCAGGGTGCGGTCCCCAAATCTGGCCCGGCTGAATTCCCCATCCCGCAGGATGCTGTCGCAGCGCACAAAGAGCCCGGGATCGAGTTCATCGTCTGCAGAAGTCACAGAGAAGGCATACACATGGGGCTTGAAGTGTGGGGTATCCTGCACAGTGAGGGCCTGGTTTCCTGTGGCACAGAAAAAAATGTCCGAGGCGGCCAGCAGGTCTGCTCTGGGACGCACCCGGTAATTGATGCACTGGGCATAAATCCGCTGATTCGGGTCGATGTCCCACACGTACACGTCGTACCCTCTGGCCCGCAGGTTGTGGGCAATGCTCTGTCCGATTTTGCCAAACCCGAACACCGTGATCACCTGATCGGCAAACAGCAGGCCTTCTTGTCTGAGCAGGGCCTCCGCAGAGAACACGATGGATTTCCCGACGTTCCAGTCCTCGGTGCGCTTGGCCAGACTGCGGGCCACCGACACGCAGGGAACGGTCAGGGGCACCACCGACTCGTATTTCTGGTGGCCGTTTTCGGTGTCCTCCACCACCCCAATGAAGCGGTCCCCGAAGTGATGCTTCAGGTCGTGCACCACCTGATGAAAATATCCCCCGATGTCAATGATCATGAAGCGTCCTGTGGGCCGCAGACGCTGAATGAACTGGATCACCTGATCGCTGTCCGAGGTGAACGCCCGGTCCAGAAAGTACAGTGGGTACTGGCTCTGGATCTGCGGCAGGTGCTGGTCGCTGATGCTGCGCGGCTTGGGAATCACCGCCAGAATCTCCCCCAGTTTTTCCAGGGCTTTCAGGAAGGGGGGCATGCTCCTGAGGACATGCCCAACCACAATGAAACCCACACCTGCATCGGGCGTGGGTTCAAGCACCTTGCTGAAGAACTGGCGGGCTTTCTCGGGTTCGATCTGGCGTCTGTCTGAGGGGGTCAGCATGGGGACTCTCCTTGTTTACATGCGGGAGTGGGGCTTGACGTCTGCTTGTCGAGGGAGTCGGGAAATTTCTGTGACAGGACAGAAAAAACAGCCAGCTCTTTCAGCTGCTGTTCATCCATGTTCGGAGATTCCTGTACAGATAAAAACGGAATAACCCCTAGGCGAACCTAAGGGTTATTCCTATGTCGTCTTCACCTCTCCAGAGGCTTCAGGGACAGGACCACTCCTGCGTTGTGGAGAGGGTCACATCAGGCAGTGCAGGGGTCAGGTCTTCCTGAAAACCCACATCTGCAAACACAAAACGCAGAGACCACGTGGGGTCCGCAAAAGTGCCCCCATTTCTGAATGGGCTGGTTCGCACCTCGGTCTCAATTCGCACGGGCAGGTTCCAGGGCAGATTCGACCAGGCCTTCAGACCATACTGGGGTTGCAATTCCAGAGGGGAAACCTCGGTGGCACGGGCATTCCACACCCATCCCACCTGCCCCATCAATCCTGCTCCGGCTGTACCGTAGCCCACCTGAACGCTGCTCTTCCATGCGCCTGCCCCAATGAACTGCTCCTTGCGCCCAAGAGGGACGCCCAGGGTGGCTTTCACAAAGAAATCATCCAGGGGATAAGCCCAGCTCAGGGTCGCATCCCCCAGCCCAAAAGCAGGCTGATCGTACACCCGCTCTTCTCCACTGCTCAGGCGGTAGAACGAGAGGGCACGCCCACGCTCAGGGTTGACAATGCGGTTCATGCGAATGATCTGGTGGTAGACGTCCAGAGGGGCATCCAGCACCCCACCCCACACGTAGGTGAGCGGCACAGAGACCCCAAACTCACCCACAGACGTTGAGGTCCGGAAGGTGGGTTCCAGCTTCCAGACTTCTGCATCAATGCCCATGTCTCCCCAGTCTCCCTTGTTGAAAGACTGCTCATTGGCAATGCTGAAATTCAATCCCAGTCTGCAGCCTTCAGAGAGAGGCAACTGCCCAAAAGGAGACAGCACCGAACTGTGAATCAGGCTGTTGGACTCAGGCATCAGAAGCTGGGCCAGGGACCCACTTGTGGTCATCAGCAGGATGCAGAGGAGGCGTTTCACAAGACAACATTCTGGCATGAAAAGCCCCTCCAGTGTTGTCTGGAGGGGAAACGTGCTCAGAAGCTTACCAGCTGAGCTGGTACTGGGCAAAGCCGTCGGGAGTGGTGCCGATCTTCTTGGCGTTGGAGGGCAGGAACTTCTCAGCGTTGGGGCTGGAGAAGAACAGCACGCTCTGTCCAGGAATGGGGGTCAGTTTCCAGTTGTTGTCTGCAGTGGGATTGATCTTGCCCTGGGCCACCATGTACTGGATGATGGCTTCGCGGTTCTCATCGGGAGAGTCCAGCACAATGTTCTGTCCCTTCAGACCGGGGAAGCTGCCACCGCCACCTGCGCGGTAGTTGTTGGTGACCACAACGAATTTCTGGTTGGGGTCGATGGGCTTGCCTTCAAACATCAGGTTCTTGATGCGGTGGGCACCAGCGTTCACCACTTCACCCTTGCTGTTGTAACGGCTGGGCTGGGTCACGTCAATTTCGTAGGTCACACCGTCGATCACGTCGAAGTTGTAGGTGGGGAAGCTGGTGTCGACAAGTTCCTGGTTGGCAGGGCCTTTGGGATCAATTTGCTTGAACTGACCGGCGCTGCGCTCCAGCCATTCCTGCACTTCGGCTCCGGTGACCAGCACGCCCTTGATGGTGTTGGGGTAGATGTACAGATCGGAGATGTTCTTGATGGCGAGGGTGCCCGCAGGAATGTCGGTGTAGTAGCTGACTCCAGCACGACCACCTGCTTTGAAGGGGGCAGCAGCAGACAGCACAGGGTACTTGTCGTACTCGGTGCCCTGCAGGGCACGTTTGGCGTACCACATCTGGGCCTGGGACACGATCTGCACGCTGGGATCATCCTGCACCACAGCGAAGTAGCTGTTGATGGGGGCTTCAAGGTCAGCAACCTTGCCACGCACGTAATCCAGGGTGTGCTGGTGGTCGTCAGCGACAGCTTCCACAATGCGGGGATCGTTGTCCACAGTGGCTTTCTTGTTGACCTTGTCAAAGATGGGGCGCAGGGTGCCCTTCTTGTCGACAATGGTCCAGCTGCCGTCTTCCTGTTTTTCGAGTTTCAGGTCCACCACGCCGAGGTTGTTGCCCCAGAATCCGGGCATCACTGCAGCGACGCCGTTCAGGGTGCCTTTGGTGACATCTGCACCGGGGTAGGTGGCGAAGGTGGCACTGGGGAACTCGGTGTGGGAGTGACCGAAGAGCACCACATCAATGCCAGGAACCTTGGTCAGGCCGGAAGTGACGTTCTCGTCCATGGCTTTGGGATCGGGATCACCAAGGCCAGAGTGGGGGATCGCCACGATGATGTCCGCACCCTTGGCTTTCATCTCGGGAACGAACTTTCTGGCGGTCTCGATGATGTCCTGGGTGGTGACCTTGCCTTCCAGGTTGGTCTTGTCCCAGATCATGATTTGTGGGGGCACAAAACCAATCACGCCGACGCGCACCACATGGGCGTTGTTGTTCTCGTCACGCACAATCTTGGTGATGATGCGGTAGGGCTTGAAGTAGTTCTTGCCGGTGTTGGCATCATAGACGTTGGCGTTGACGTAGGGGAAGTTTGCCCCTTTCAGGGACAGCTTCAGGAAGTCGAGGCCATAGTTGAATTCGTGGTTGCCGATGTTCCCGAGGTCGTAGTCCAGCAGGTTCATGGCCTTGTATACGGGGTGGGTTTCACCTTCCTGCAGGGGGTCCACGCGGGCCACATAGTCGCCGAGGGGGTTGCCCTGAATCAGGTCTCCGTTGTCGAACAGCAGGCTGTTTTTGACCTCTGCTCTGGCCTGGGTGATCAGGCTGGCGGTTTTGGACAGACCATACTCATCGGTGCTCTTGTCCTGGTAGTAGTCGTAGTTCAGGACGTTCACGTGAATGTCGGTGGTCTCCATGATGCGGAGGTCGACGGTCGCAGCGTGGGCCACGCCGGTCATGATCAGCATGGCGCTGAGGAGTTTCAGGTGTTTCATGGTCATCCTTTCGGTGCACCTTATCTAGGTCACTCTTAACTTAGTTCAGCACACGCGACTATAAACGTACCATGTCAGGGGTCTGTCAATAAAGCCCCCTTTGTTGCGTGCCAGACTTTAGTCATACGTAAAACTTTTGTTCGATTTTCCTGAAAAATGAAGGGTTTCAAAGCACGGGATTTTCGGTTCACTTCAGGACATTCGCAAAGCCTCTGGTGATGCCCTGAAACACCATCCAGCACTTCTGGAGGATTTTTTTCCCCCCAATCCAGGGTGAACTGTAAGCTTTGATCTCCCAAAAAAAAGTTCTCCCCTGGACCCTCCAGAGGAGAACAACACCAGAAACCTTACCTGTTGGAGATGTGGATGGCCTGACGGTGCACGTGCTCTGCAGCCTCAAGCACGGCCTCACCCAGCGTGGGGTGGGCGTGGATGGTCAGCGCAATGTCAGACACGGTGGCAGCCATCTCCAGACCCAGCGATGCTTCACCAAGCATGTCAGAGGCGTGAGGGCCCACAATGTGCACCCCGAGCAGCAGGTCGGTTTCTGCGTCAGAGACCATCTTCACGAAACCATCGGTGCTTTGCAGGGTCATGGCACGGCCACTGGCAGCAAAGGGGAACACCCCGGTCTTGACCTTGTAGCCCTTGTCCTTGGCTTCCTGCTCGGTGAGGCCCACCCAGGCAAATTCAGGGCTGGTGTAGACCACACCGGGAATGGCCACAACGTCCATGGCGCTCTTCTTGCCCGCGATCACTTCGGCGGCCACCAGACCCTCTTTCATGGCCTTGTGGGCCAGCATGGGGTTTCCGGCCACATCACCGATGGCATAGATGTGGGGCACAGAGGTCTGCAGTTTGTCGTTGACCTCAATGAAGCCACGGTCACTGATCTTGACGCCCACGTTCTCCAGATTCATGCCTCTGGAACGGGGACGGCGGCCCACGGCCACCAGCACGCGGTCAAAGACCTCGGTGCGTTTGGCTCCGGTTTCCACGCTCTCGATTTCCACGTGGAGGCCGTCTTCTTTCTTCTCAAAGCTGTTGGCCTTGGTGCGGACTTCGATCTCGATGCCCTGCTTCTTGATGGCCTTTACGAATTCCTTTGTCGCATCGGCATCTGCACCAGGGATCACCTGGGGGGCAAACTCAATGACCTTCACTTTGGAGCCCAGGTTGTTGTACACGTGGGCGAACTCGAAACCAATCACGCCCCCACCAATGCACAGCACACGGCCAGGGATGGGATCAGGCACCACCAGAGCACCCGTGGAGTCCACAATGTCTTTCTGGTCAATCGGGAAGGTGGGCAGGGTGGCAGGCTCAGAGCCCGTGGCGATGATGATGTTCTTTGCTGTGACCTTCTGGTCTCCAACCTGCACGGTGTTGGCATCGATGAACTTGGCTTCACCGGTGACCACAGTGACCTTGTTGCCCTTGAGCAGGCTGCTCACCCCACCGGTCAGGCGCTTGACGATGCCCTCTTTCCAGGAGTTGAGTTTACTCACATCGAGTTTCGTCTCATTGAAGGTGAGGCCAAACTCCCTGGCGTGCTTGCTCTCGGCCATCTGTTCACCTGCGTGCAACAGGGCTTTGGTGGGAATGCATCCCACGTTCAGGCACACGCCACCCACCGCACCCATCTCTGCCACGGCGGTTTTCAGACCGAGTTGTGCAGCACGAATCGCAGCGTGGTACCCGCCGGGACCTGCACCGATCACCAATACGTCGTAATCCATATCCTTCTCCTTCACTCACCCTGTGTTCGCAGGGTTGTTGAGACGGCTGCAGAGACGCAGCACAGCAAGCAATAAAAATGTCAGCGGTGGGTTTCGGGCCTGATGGGATTCAGGGCCAAGACATACCGCTAACCAGTTTACATCTGAAATTCAGATCTAAAAAGTGAAAAGCTCTCCTCGCATACGCTCAAGACCTAGATTTCTTCCGCTCATTGCCCCTTTTGAAGTTCCCGGTGATGCGGGCCAGCAGGAGCTGCTCCTCTTCAGGGGTGGCGGCGGCAAGTTGTTTGCCGAGTTTCTCTGCTTCCTTGCCTGCATAGGTCCGCACATGTTTGCCGTGATAATAAACAAAAAGTTTGCCGTCTGAATGGGCTTTGTAACTGAAAGGTTGTTCCTGAAGAGCACCGTGCTGGTCAATGGGCATGCTTTAGGTTAGAGAAAGAACCTTAAAAAGACATCAAGCATCTGGCGGAGGGGAGCAGGGTGCAGCAGGTGTGTTCAGTAGGTCAGAACAAAGTTCCCATCGGTTTTGATCCTGGCGGGCCATTTCTGAATGCCCAGACTGCAGGTTGGAATTCCCGGTCCCTGTCCCAGAATGTGCTCCATGCCCTCTGCAGAGGCAGACCCACCTCCAACGGAAGGCATCCAGTGCTGATCTGCCGCAACAACGGTGGTGGTTGGAGGCCAGTACAGGGTGGCATTTTCTGGATCTTCCAGATCAGAACCCCCATCAAAGTCGCGGTCACTGACCTCCACAGAAGCCGTGCGATAAATGTACCGCTGTCCATTGTGTTGAGGCTCTGTCTGGTAACGCATGGACACACTGCGCGGCTCGGAAGCCACACAGAAGAACCTGGCATCAAAGTCATGCTGGCGCAGCGATTGCAAGACAGGTGCAATTTTCTCCTTGAAAGTTCCCACCTGCCGAAATTCATTGATCGCTGTCTCCAGCCCCCGCTGGGTCTCTTCCTTGGTGGTTTTGAAGACCGTGGGCAAGCGTTCTGGAGGATTCAACTGGGCGGAAACAGCCTGAGCAAACAAAATTCTTTTGGTTCCTCCAAAGGCACCCCTTTTGACCTGAACTTCCCAGATTCTGAGCTGAGAAGGCTGGTACATGCGCTGGATGCTGTCGGAAAGAGCCAGATACCTGGGGTCATGGGTGACTTCACGGGTCTGGATCTGCGGGTCCATCCAGCTGAGGACAGGCGGGTTGGGGTAGTGGTTCTGGTAATTGAGTTGCCCATAGGAAATCATGCCAAGCACCGTCAAAGCCAGGGCTGCACCCAGAGGAATCAGGCGTCTGGGATGCTGCAGTTGCAACATGGTTTCCTCCCAGTGTTCATGCAGGGCTGCCTGCACAAGATCAGCGCTGGCCCGCGCCAGATACAGGCTGGCCTTAAAAGGTCCTGCTTCCCGCTGGATCTCCTGGTGCATTTCTGCTGTGTCTCTGAGCAGGTCTCTGGCATAACGCTGTCGGAATGATGCAGGGAATAAATACGTCAATGTTTTCAGCCATTTCATGGTCAGGCTCCGGTGATCCGTCTCTGTCGGGCGAGGTTCAGGGTGGCTTCGAGCTGCTGAAGTTCGTCTTCGACCAGGGTTCTTCCCTGATCACTGAGCTGGTAGTACCTCCGTCGTTCGCTCTGTTCCTCTTTCTCGGTCTCTGCAATCAGGCCCTGAGCGAGCATCTTCTTGAGGTTGGTGTAGAGGGTGGCAGGGCCGAGTTTCAGGCGGCCTCTGGTGTCTTCCTGCACGGCTTTCATGATGGCGTAACCATGTTTCTCGCCATCCAGCAGTGAAAACAGAATGTGGAACTGGGCACCCAGCACAGGCAAAACCTCCTATATCCGATTTAGATATATCATGATCGGATATAGGAGGTCTGTCAAGAGGAAAGCGTAACTTTCATCCCTCTACGTTTCGGAAAAAGCTTGCTATTCTATATAACGTATCTTTAAAGCACCCTTTCGGGAAACTTTTCACCCGTGAGCATGCGAAGCAGGCCCCATCCACAAACGATCCTCAGGCAGCAAGGAGAAACCACATGAGCATTGAAGCAAACAAAGTTGTAGAGCTGGATTACGTTCTCACCATTGAAGGCGAAGTGATTGACAAATCCGAACCCGGTGATCCCCTGCTGTACCTGCACGGCGCAGGCAACCTGATCCCTGGCCTCGAAAAAGAACTCGAAGGCAAAAGCATCGGAGACAGCCTCAGCGTAACCGTTGAACCCGCCGACGCATACGGCGAATGGAACGAAGATGCCCTTCAGGAATTCAGCAAAGAAAACTTTGAAGGGGACGTGGAAGTGGGCGCAACCTACTACGCCGAAAACGCCGATGGCGGCATCACCCCCTTCACCGTGGTGGAAGTGCGCGACGACGTGATCATCGCCGACTTCAACCACCCCCTCGCTGGCCAGACCCTGCACTTCGATGTGAAGGTCCTGAACATCCGCGAAGCCACCGAAGAAGAAATCGAGCACGGACACCCCCACGGGGCAGACGGCACCGAAGCCCACGACGAAGAAGAATTCAAATGAAAGAAGGACTGGCATGGCCAGTCCTTCTTTATGGCTGTCAGCACGAACCACTGTCTTGACCTGAAACGTATTTTGTTGACTTTAACGCAGTGCCGACCGGATTTTTCTGGGGCACTGCGTTTTACTGCACCTTTCGCTGGCGCGTCCTGACCTGGCAGAAGTCCTGGTGAATTCGCTCCCTCAACCTGCTTTGAACCCCAGCGCAAACCCGGCCACAAAAGCTGCAGTGAAAGGCAAATTGGCCGTGATCATTTTCATGAAGTTTTCGGAGACGGTTCGGACGTTCTCTTCTTTGAAAAGGGGATCGGCCTGTTTCTGGATGGTGAGCCAGTCAATCTGGATGTAACCGTAGGCAGACAGCACCTGGAGCAAGATGAAGACTCCACCCACCAGAAAAAGCGCCATCTTGCCGACCTTTTTGACAAAATACCCTGCAGCAAAACCCAGCACACCACCGAAAGAGAGCTGCCCGATGTAAGGCGTGAGGAAATCCAGATCCATAACGCCAAGTGTACTCTGCTTTTTTGTGGCTGCATGAGGACAGGATCTGCTGCTGTCTGTCACCAATGTTGCGATGTGCCAGAACAAATCTGGACAGGATACAGACAGGAGCTCTGTGTTCAACAACAGATCTGTGGCATGACCTCAGGGAGATGGGCACATTGGGCAGTAGAATACAGAGTGATGGTCCGGGCCCTTTCGCAGGGCCCACAGCAAAGCCCCTCCCAGAGAGCACCGCAACAGGGGCAGTCAGACAGTCCTGAACAGACAAAACTGGCTTTTATTGACATTGACCGCCGTGGCGGAACCATTCCCTCAGAGGTCGCGTATGAATCATGTGTCGCAAGTGTCGTCAGAGTACAACCCGAGTCATCCTGCTGAACTGCAACTCCTGAAGAAAGGAGATGAGCGTGCCTGGCATCAACTGATCGAAAACTATCAGGACCGGATGCTGACCTACCTGTTCCGCTTAGAGGGGAACTATGAGGACGCGCTCGACCTGACCCAGGAGGTGTTCTTCCGGGCCTGGAAAGGCATTGGGACCTTCAAGGATGGCGAACCCTTCCTGCCCTGGCTTTACCAGATTGCCCGCAACACCCAGATCGAGAAGCACCGCCGCAAGTCTCACCCGCAGTTCTCCATGGAGGAGGCTGCAGAGGAAGTGGGTTTCGAGGTCACCTCCCACCTGCTGAGCCCGGTGGTGCAGGCCGAGAGTGCCCAGAATGCAGAACGGGTGCAAGAAGCCCTGCTCACGTTGCCGGAAGATTACCGGGAGGCCGTGGTGCTGCGTTTTGTGGAAGAAATGAGTTATGAAGAAATCGCTACAATCCAGGGTGTTGCCGTGGGCACAGCCAAGAGCCGGGTGTTCCGTGCGAAGGAGATGCTGGCGCAGGCTCTCAAAGGACTGGTGGAGTAGGAAGACAAGGAATAGAGGTTGGCATGGACAAGCCCTTAAACGCCCACGAAGAACAACTCCTGAACGCTCTGGATTTCGGCAGCCCGCCACCAGAGGGGTTCTTTGCACGCTTCAAGGAGCTCTTCGAAGTGCAGGAGGCCCTTGACCGCCTGCCCGTCTTGCATGTGCCTGCATGGCTGACCGAATTCATGGAGGAGCGGATTCATTCCGACCTCTTTCACAGCATCTTTCTGAACACCCTGAACGTCGAAGATGTGCTGACCACGGCAAGCAGTTTCACCCGCCAGTACCTTCCTCCCACTTATACCCTCCCCGAGCGAATCATGGAAGATTTTGAAGCCCAACAGATCCTCAGCAGCCTGCCTGCCCTGAAGGCGCCCCAGGGGTTCGCTTCGCTGATGGTGGCGCGCATTCAGGAAGACCAGTTCCGTGGGCAAATGCAACAGCTGAAAGTGCAGGCCCCACAGGGACTGGCCTCCCGCATTGTGGAACGCATTCAGGAGGACAGGCTGAACGAAAATCTGCAACACCTGAAAGTCAGAGCACCTGAGGGTTTCGCTTCCCGGATTGTGGAACGGATTCAGGACGATGTGCTGACTCAAAACCTGCAACACCTGAAAGTCAAGGCTCCCGAGGGCTTCGCTTCCCGCATTGTGGAACGCATCCAGGAGGACCTTTTATCGGAGAACCTCCGGCAGCTGAAGGTGAAGGCTCCTGAGGGGTTTGCTTCCCGCATTGTGGAGCGCATTCAGGACGATGTGCTCACTGAAAACCTGCAACAGCTGAAGGTGCAGGCTCCCGGGGGCTTTGCAGGTCAGGTGCTGCAACACATCCAGACCCGCAGCGAGCAGGAAATGCAACAGGCCCTGCAGAACCTTCCGGAAATGAAAGCGCCACAGGGCTTCAGTCAGGCGATGGCCCAGCGCATTCAGGAGGCTGCCCTCAAAGAAGAACTCTCCGACCTGAAGGTCAAAGTTCCTGCAGGTTTTGCAAACCGGACCCTGCAACACATGGAAGCCAGAAGCGAGCAGGAAACGTCTGCTGTTCTGAAATCTCTGCCTGTGGTGCAGGCTCCAGAGGGTTTTGCTGCCCATGTCGCCAGTCGAATTGTCCGGGATGCCCATGCGCAGGAGACCCACAATCCTGCCCCGCTGTATCTGGTGGGCATGGCCTTGCTGGCTGCAGCTTTTGCCCTGTTCAGCTTTGTGTTCCCCAACGTGCAGGTGGGGGTGAGTGTGCTGCTGGATCTCGCCAGCAACATCTCTGCTCCAGCCATCGGGGTGATGGTCATTCTGGCCGTGATCAGCCTGTTCGGGCTCTTCAGCAAGGTCAAATTCACCCCCCAGATCACCTACGCAGCATTCACCATTGCCATGCTTGCCGTATATCCCAACGTGCAGAGCGCTTTCGGTCCTGCCACGGTGACCCCACAGCAGGAAGTGGCAAGTGTGGTGCGGGTCGGTGGCGATGTGGTCGTGCGTGGTCACGTCACTGGTGACGTGGTGGCCCTGGGTGGGGACATCACGCTGGTTCAGGGCGCGAAGGTGGATGGACGCACGGTGAGTTTGCTTGGGGATGTGAAAGCAGACCCTGGTGTAGAGGCCAGCGTGGCCCCCACTGCCATCCTGGGTCGCGTGAACGGTGAACTGCCCCTGCAGAAAACCGTGCTGCCCTCGGTGGGCGTGGCCTCGGCTTTCGTGCCCCTGATGGACCTGATGAAGTCCGAATACTGGCCTGCCTTCTACTTTGCGTTCCTGTGCATCTTCACCTTGCTGGTCTACCAGTCCGGGCATGGCACGGCCCTGGTGCGCCAGTCCCTGCGGGAACCGAACCGCAATCTGGCCCTCGGTTATGTGGCCTTCCTGCTGACCCTGCCTGTGCTGCTGGTGTCGAATCTGGTGGGCAATGGTGTGCTGCTGGGCCTGAGCATCGCCCTGCTGGTGGCCCTCACTGCCGGTCTGAGCATCAGTCTGCTGCTGCTGGGTGCTGCTGTCACAGTACGCCTGCGCAAACAGAGCCACCCCGTGACTTTCGCGTTGATCGGTCTGGCGGTTTATCTGGTGCTGCTCACCTTCCCTGCTGTGGCAACCGTGACCTGGTTTGCCGGAGGGTGCTATGGTCTGGGCGTGTTGCTGAATTATGTTCGCAAGACGAACGTGACCCACCTGAAAGCAGCGTAAATCTCACCATCAAAACGCCCCGGAACATTCCGGGGCGTTTCTAGTGGCGTTCATTTTGCAGCAGGTCTGAGCAGTTGAATGCCCAGCAGCACCACCCAGATCAGCCACATCAGGCTTCCAATCAGGCCTGCGGGTTCCCAGACAGGGACAGCGGGGATCACGGTGTGCAGAAGTTCAAGCTGGGCCAGCAGGTACACCCCTCCGGCCACAAAGCCAAGCATCCCAAGCCAGCGTGGGAAGAGGCCCGTCTGCAGCAGGATCAGGCTGAGGGTCCACATCCACAGCACTGTGAACACCTGACCGAGGTGCTCCCCAAGCAGAACGCCTCCGTACTGGTGGATGGCCTGAAAGACCACTGTAAGGGCTGCACGGGTGCTTTCGGTGGCTCCAGCAGACACGTAAAGGTCGGCCAAAACGGGATTCACGAAGACCCAGCGCAGCAGACCCACCATCTGCAGCAAAGCGGCCAGAATCCCAAACGCAGTGGCATGGTACAGCAGGGGGTGACAGGTGGTTTTCAAGAGGCCATGCAGACCGATCATGGCCAGCAACATGGGAAACCCGAGCCAGGCGAAAGCCATCCAGGTGAGGATGCCTGAACTTCCCAGGGCATGGTAGCTGCTCAGGATCTGCTCCGGGCTTTCTCTGAGGATGTCCGGGTAATTGAAATTCTGAATCAGCAGCATGTAGGGAATGTTGATGGCCATGGCCCCGATCAGGAACTCAATGCCCACCCATCTGCGGGTCTGTTTTTCCTGGGTGGGATTCTGTTCTGCAACAAGGGTGGTCATGGCTGTCCTTTCAGGTGGGGTTCAAGCACCATCCACATGAGCCCGATGCCCTGCTCGATGGTGTCCTGTGAGAGGGTCCGTCCACTGAGTTCCAGGTGGGTCGGCCAGAAGTCGGTGATCATCCAGCAGGCTTCGGCAAGCATGGTGATGCGCTCAGGCGGCAGGGAGTGCATGAGTCCTTTTTCGATCAGCATGTCGCACAGGGCATGAAAGTCCTGCTGACCCCTGGCCCGGACCTGCCTGTAGTGCTGCTCAAGTTCCGGGTCCTGCTGCAACAGCGACAGGGTTTCCCGGTAGAAGAACCGGTACTCCCAGAGCATCTGGTAGTTGCGGACAAGCATGGTGTTGATGTCCGCAAAGGTGGGCTCTGCAGGCAATCGGTAGATCTCATCCCAGTGGCCCTGGAGTTCCTGAAAGAGTGCCCGGATGATGGCTTCTTTGTTCTTGAAGTGGTAATACAGGTTCCCTGGACTGATGGAGGCGTGCTGGGCAATGTGGTTGGTGGTCACACTGTGCGTGCCTTTTTCGTTGAACAGGGTGCGTGCGGATTGCAGGATGCGAGACTGGTTGCCCATGGTCCTCCTTAGAGTATTTACTCTAATTTAGAGCAAATACTCTAAAAGATCAAGAGGCTTTCAATCCCTGGAAAACCACTCCTCCCGCAACACCCCCAGACGCACAGAATCGTAATACTCCCCCTGCCAGAAACGCACCTTGCGGATCTGGCCTTCCAGTTGAAAACCCACTTTCCGGGCAGCACGAACCATCCTCGGGTTCCCCGACCAGGTGGTCAGGCCAAGACGGGGCAGATCAAAACGTTCAAAAAGCTCAGTGGTCCACAGTTTCAGGGCTTCACGGCCATAACCTCTGCTCCAGAGACGCTCGTCATAAATCACGATGCCCATTTCAATCCAGCGCTTCAGACGCCCATCATCGAAATAATAGGACACCAGACCAGACAGGACACCATCAATCCAGATGCCCTTCCAGCGTTCATGCTCTGCAGCCAGCCTGAACGTTTCCAGAAACGCATTTTTGCTGAAGTCGCCATCCTCAAAATAAGGGGCATCGAACTTCTTCCATTCGGTGTGGTGGGTGGACAGTTCCCACAGGATGCCCAGGTCCTCCTGGGTGAGGGGTTGAATCTTGACGGTCATCAGCAAGCAGTGTACCCAAAAAAAGGCCCCCTCAAATCTGAGGGAGCCAGGGGAAAACCTGAAAATCACTGTTCCAGCAGGGCTTCAATTTCTGCTCTGGTGGGAGCATAAGCTCCTGCTTTGGTGCAATTCACTGCTGCTGCTGCCAGGGCATATCTCAGGTGGCCCTCGATCCCCCAGTCCTTGTGGGTCATCAGGGAAAAGTTCAGGGCACCGATGCTGGCATCTCCGGCCCCCACGGTGTCTGCCACGGTGATCTTGAAGGCAGGCTCAAAGATTTCACCTTCTGGGGTCATCAGGATGGCCCCCTTCGCTCCCTGGGTCAGCATGATCCAGGCTTCTGCGTTCCAGGCCCGAATCTGGTTCAGGGCTTCTTCTTCGCTGCATTCTGGCAGGAGGCCAAGCAAATCCTCATCGGACACCTTGATCAGGTTGCTGAGTTCCACCATGCGCTGAAACGTGGGACGGTAGGCGGCAGTCATGGTGATGCGGTAATTCGGGTCAAAACTGATGAATTTCCCGAGCTCCCGGGCCTGCTCGGCCAGTTTCACCAGCGTGGTCTTCAGGGGGTCCCGGGTCAGGGAGATGCCCCCAAAGTGCAAGGTTGCCACCGCATCCCACCAGCCTTCGGGAAGCAGGTGAGGATCGAACGACAGATCTGCACTGTCGTTCCCCACAAAAAAATACCTGGGAGGGTTGGTTTCAGGCACCATTGCCAGCAGAGGGGCTTTCGGATGGCGCTGCAGGTAACGCAGGTCCAGACCACCCGCCTCACTTTTCTGGTACAGATCTTCTCCAAAATCATCCTGAGAGATGCCTCCAGCAAAAGCTGCAGGAAGGCCGAGTCGGGCCACCACACGGGCCACATTCCAGCCTGCCCCTCCGGCCTTGGAGTGCCAGACTCCAGGCTCCACCTGAATGAGGTCCGTTAACGCTTCACCAGCACTGACAAATCGAGCAAGGGTCATGAATTCTCCTTCTTGGTCCAGCGGTCTTGGTCTCTGCCTTCCACTTTATCCATCATTCGGTTGAAGCCCTTTTCGAGGTCTAAACCTTGACCGTTCGCCATGCAGATGATCACGAACATCAAATCCGCAAGCTCCATCTCCAGATCGCCGACCTCCTCCCCTGGCTTGGGTTTCTTGCCATTCTGGTGCGAAATCACCCGGGCAATCTCCCCGACCTCCTCGGTCATGCGGGCAAGGTTCAAGAGGGGCGGAAAATAACCTTCTTTGAATTGACCGATGAAACGGTCCACGCGTTCACTGGCTTCTTTGAAAGTGAGGGACATGGTTTCAGTTTAAGCGGAGAGCTGAAAGCAGAAGGCAGAAGGCAGAAGGCTCCAGACTGGTTTGTGTTGCAATGCCCAGAACCACACAAAACCCTGGCTCTCTCGGCTCCCTTCAGTGAATCAGGGCTCACAACATGGCAAAGTCTTCTGTTCCCCAATAAACTGAAAACAAATGTTCAAATTCAGCACCTTTCCTCCAAGGTATTCGGATTTCTGTCAGGCTTTTTCGGACAAGACGCTACAGAAAGCCAGAGCCATCCTGCACAAGGGTGATCTGGAACTGATCGAGCTCAGCAGGCACACCATCATGGGCAACGTGATGGGAAGTGAGGGCAAATATTACACGATGAGCGTGGAATCCAATGGGCGTTTCTCCTGCACCTGTCCAGCAGAAGTGCAGCCGTGCAAACATGTGGCCGCTCTGCTCCTGGTCGTTGAGGGGTACGATGATGGCGATCAGGAACCTGAGTTGTCTCTTGAAGACCACGTTGCAAACCTGGATCTGTCCACCGCCCAGGAGTTGTTGCTGGAACTCGCTGAAATTCCCAAGGTGCGGCGTTTGCTGATGAAGTATTTCCGGCATGCTGAGCCTGTGGTGAAACGTTACACTGCCCTGGACAGGTTGCAGGAGGCTGTTCGGGCTGAGCAGAACATTGAGCTGCTGGGCAGTCTGGGCGAAGAAGCTTTTGCAGAACTGTCAGCGTTGCCTCCAGAAAAAAGGGCCGGGTGGGCCTGGGACATGGTGCTCAGGCTGAAGACCTATGAACCCGACTGGGAAACCTATGATGCTTACAGTGAAGCGGGAGACGCCCACTGGGAAGACCGGGTGGGCGACTGGACCGAGATCCTGCTGACCCACTGGGCTGAAGCTCAGGTGGAACTCGGGCAGACCGAAAAAGCCCTGGAACAACTGGAAGACTTCTTCGAAAACAATGCAGCAGCATTTGGTGGCCTGCTCCATCTGGCAGCCCAACTGCCCAATGGCCGCGCCTGGATCACGAAACGGGTTCAGGGCAGCTACAGGGAAGATGAATACATGAAGGCCATCATCAAACGAATGGGCACCCCTGAGGAGTTTGAGGCCCTCTTGCGCCAGAACCTTTCCAGCCCTTACAACCACCATGAACTGGTGGAATTTCTGGTCGAACAAAACCGACTTCCAGAAGCCCTGGACCACGCTGAAACCAGCGTACGGGAGCACGTCAGGAGACACCAGATCCAGCATCTGGACCCTCACCTTCAGGCCATGCTGGAATTGCTGCACCATCACCGGCCTGCTTTTGAATGGGAAAAGGCCCTGTTTTTCTACCAGCAGAATCTGGATGCCTACCGAGCCCTGGCCCGCTGGCCTGAGTTTACCGAGGAGCGCGACGCTTTGCTGAAAAAGGTCTGGAACATCAGTGCCAAGCTGGACATGCTGCAATGGGATCAGGACCTTGCTGGCCTGAAGGCACTGCTCAAGAGCCATCCCAATCCAGAACATGCTGTGCGATTGAAACACCTGTTGCCTCTGGAAGTCAAAACCCTGTTGAAACGGCACATCGAGAAAAGCCTGGAGGAAACCTCCAGCCGCTCCATCTATCAGGCTGCAGCCCTGTGGGCCAGAGAATACCAGGATCTGGAAGCTCCAGAAATCTTCAAACCCTGGTTGCTGGCATTGCTGGACAGATACCGCAAGCGTCCTGCCCTGCAAGATGAGTTCAAATCCCTGAAAGCCCGTCTTCAGGAACAGGGTTAATTTTGGAAACCTGAGCCATCCATTCGCTGGCTGCTTTGAACATTCGTGATGGTACTGGCAGAGGAACTTCAACCTTCATTCTGACAGTTCAAATCAGAGAAAACATTCTGCTGATCACACCTGAAGCCATTCGATTCAGCAGCTTAAGGATGCTTTTTCTGGCAGCCTTTACCCTGCCAGCCTGTAAACTGTCAACTGGGATTTCAAGCATCCTCTAAGCAACCTGCTCCCCCCTTCACCCCGAAAGGTAGGACAATGAAGACCATGAACCCTTTAGCGAAACAACTGAATGACCAGATTCAGAAAGAAAACCCTTACGTTCTGGAGATGCTCTCCGAACTCGGGAAACAGATTTACTTTCCCAAGGAGGGCATCCTCTCCCAGTCGGCCGAAGCTGGACAGAAGGCCAAGAAGTTCAATGCCACCATCGGGATTGCTGTCGAGAAGGGCGTGCCCATGCACCTCGAAGTGCTGCAGCGCAACCTCTCTGCTTACGCGCCCAAGGACCTGTATCCTTATGCCCCTCCTGCAGGGAAGCCTGAACTGCGCACCGCATGGCGCGAGAAGATGGTGCTGGACAACCCCAGCTTGAAGGGCAAGAACTACGGCAACCCCATCGTCACCAACGCCCTGACCCACGGGATCAGCATCGTGGCCGACCTGTTTGCAGACGCAGGCACGCCTGTGATTGTTCCTGACAAGAACTGGGAGAACTACGAACTGACTTTTGCCATCCGTCGTGGTGCAGAGATGGTGTATTTTCCCCTCTACAACGACAGTGGCCTCTTCAACAGCGAAGCCCTGCTGGAAGCCCTGCTCGATGCCAAAGAGCAAGGCAAGAAGAGCGCCGTGGTGCTCCTCAACTTCCCCAACAACCCCACGGGCTACACCCCCACCCAGCAGGAAGGCCAGACCATCATCGATGCCCTGGTCAAAGCTGCAGAGGCTGGCATCAACGTGGTGGTCGCCACCGACGACGCATACTTCAGCCTGTTCTTTGAGGACTCCATGCATGAGTCCCTGTTCGGCCTGCTCGCCGGACTGCACCCCAGAATCCTCCCTGTGAAGATCGACGGGGCCACCAAAGAAGAGTACGTGTGGGGCTTCCGTGTGGGCTTCGTGACCTACGCCAGCGAATCCGCTGCTGTGCTGACCGCACTGGAGCAGAAAACCATGGGCATCATCCGTGCGACCATCTCCAGTGGTCCCCACCCCAGCCAGACCTTCCTGCTGCAAGCCCTGAAAGACCCCCAGTTCGAGGCCCAGCGGGTGCAGAAGTTCGAGATCATGAAGGCCCGCGCCAACAAGGTCAAAGAAATCCTGGACAGCGGAAAATACACCGATGCCTTCGATTACTACCCCTTCAACTCCGGGTACTTCATGTGCCTGAAGATCAAGGGCACCACGGCAGAAAGTGTGCGCCAGCAACTGCTCGAAAAACACCAGATCGGGACCATCGCGCTGGGTGAAACCGACCTGCGTGTGGCTTTCTCCTGCGTGGAAGAAGAAAACCTGCAGGAAATCTACGACAGCATCTACCAGGCTGTGAAGGAAGTTCAGGCTGTAGAAGCCTGATCCCACCTGATAAAAAAGAACAGGAGGCATTGGCCTCCTGTTCTTTTGCTGTAAACCTCAACGAATCCAGAATCCAGTTTCCACCACGTCGCGGTTCTGGGCAGGGGCAGGTTGCAGGTACAGGCGAACCTGGGCGTCCCACTGTCCTCCCTCATAGCGGCCCTGGATGGAACCCCGGGCATAGCTGTTCTGGGGTTGGGTGGTGAAAATGGCTCTCACCCGCTGGTAGCCTCTGGGAGGGGCCACTTCAAAGTAATTGCTGGGACCACCGTCGATGAGGGTGGTTCCACCCCGCACATACAGGTTGTAGGCCAGAATGTTGCTGTACCCATCAGGGTTGAGGGCCACCACTGTCACGTAACCTGCGCGGTTGGTGTTGAGGCGGAAGCGGACCTGCTCACCCACGTAATAGGTGCTGTTGGTCCCACGGTCGGGCTCGAAGGAGTTGATGTAATTGGCGGTCTCAAAACTGATGGTGGCGGAAGGGGCGGTCACCCGCACCGTGCAGGCGCTCAGGGAACCCGCACCCAGCAGCATCAAAGCAGCAAGCATCAGACGCGTTTTCATGCTCTCAGTCTAGAAGCGGAGGCCTGATTTAACATGCACCTCTGCTGAAGAGGCACTTCAGGTTTTTCTCATCTGAGAGGAGGATTCAGCTGCTTTTATCCTGTTCCAGACAGCTGAACATGTTCCCCAAATGGCACCACGCAATTCCGCCCACAGGCCTTGGCCTGATAGAGCGCCTGATCGGCACGGTGAACCATTGCATCATGGGTTTCCTGAGGCATGTGCTCGGCCACCCCGAAACTGGCACTGAAACCCGGCAATTCATGCACAGCACTCTCCAGAAAACGGGTGCGCATGTGTTCTGCCAATTCCAGGGCTTCTTGCAGGGTTGTGGAGGGCAACACCACCAGAAACTCCTCGCCACCCCACCGTCCAATGTGATCAGACGGGCGCAGAACATCACGGGCTGCTTCTGTGGCTTTCCTGAGCACAGCATCTCCGGTGGCATGGCCGTACCGATCGTTGATGCGTTTGAAGTGATCCAGATCAAAGAGAATCACACTGAACTGCGACCCCTCAAGATGACCCTCCATCACCTCGTAGAGCCTGCGTCGATTGAGGGCTCCGGTCAAGAGGTCAGTGGAGGCAATCTGGTGCAACCAGTGGCTGCGTTCCTGTTCCCTCACCCACTGCTCCTTGTAAACCCCCAGCACATAAACCAGGCCCACCATGCCTGTGGTGATCAACTGCACCCGGAAAAAATCATCGAACACCCAGTCCAGCCGACGCTCAGGCAAGACGGCCAGCACCAGCCAGGGGAAAAAAATGAACACCAGATAGAGCACCTGCGTGACCCGCATGGCTGAAAAGGTGGGCAGGGAGATGAAGGTCAGCAGCACAAGCACCGTCAGACCCGTATCTGAGTGCAGTGGGAAAGCACCCATCCGGTAATGCGGACTGACGATCTCCACCGCAAAACGAAACACCCAGAAGGCCATGTACATGCCCAGACTGAGCCATTCGATCACCTGCAGAGGGACCTTTCTCTGCAGCAACAGCAACAGCATTCCTGCAGAAAAAACCCCCAGCACCGTCTGGGTGACATTCTGCACCTCGATGGACAGCTGAAAAGTCAGGGCACCCAGAATGCCCCCAATCATCACCAGGACACTCAGCAAGAAATAAATTCGCCTGCGGATCACTGCTGCATCGAACATGCCCTCTCCCTTTTTTGTATTGTGGCACAACCCTGACCTTTTCAAGGTCTTTCCCCTGTGCAGATGGATGGCATGAAGCAGAATTTCTCATGAGCGTCCGTCAAGAGCATTGAAAAACACCGTTCATCACAGCATCGAGGTAAAGTAAGCAGGTTTACATCCCCAGGAGGCAGGGATGTTAGCATGAAGTATCTGGTTCCCTGGCAGAAGAAAATCTTTTGACACCTCAGGGCTTCCAGGGGGAAAGCTGGGTAAGGTTGATTCCATGCGTAAAACACTGATGTTGTGGCTGGTCATCGGCAGCCTGGGGGCAGCACTCGCCCAGGGTTACAGTTACAGTGATCTGGTCCATGACCTGGAAAAAGGTGCCGTTCGGCAGGTGGTCATCGATGCCGCAGGCAATGCCGAGGTGCAATTCAAAACGGCAGGCCGACGCTCAATGGTGACAGTGGTGCCCACCAGTTCTGATTTCGTGCAACTTGTGCGCAAAAGCAATGCTGAACTCACCGTACGCTCAGGGGTCAAAGGGGACTTCTGGGTGTCTCTGTTGCAGTGGCTCCCCTTTCTGGTTGGCATCGGCTTCATGTTCCTGATCTGGCGTTCCTTTCGAAGCAATGTCTCGGGAGGTTCCAGTGGGGCTGCCCAGTTCAGCAAGTCGAGAGCACATGTTTTGACGGAAGGCTCGATCAAACTGACCTTCAGTGACGTGGCCGGCTGCGAAGAAGCCAAATACGAACTCCAGGAAGTCGTCGAGTTTTTAAGGAACCCCGAACGCTTCCACGCCCTCGGGGCGCGCATCCCCCACGGCATTTTGTTGGTGGGTCCTCCCGGTAGCGGCAAGACGTTATTGGCAAAAGCTGTTGCAGGCGAAGCCAGAGTGCCCTTCTTCTCGATCAGTGGCTCTGACTTCGTGGAAATGTTTGTCGGAGTCGGTGCTGCCCGCGTCAGAGACCTCTTCGAGCAGGCCAAGAAAGCCGCCCCCTGCATCGTTTTCATCGACGAAATTGACGCCGTGGGCCGCAAAAGAGGACTCAACGTCGGTGGGGGCAACGACGAAAGAGAGCAAACCCTCAACCAGCTCCTCGTGGAGATGGATGGCTTTGAGAGCAAGCACGACATCATCATCCTGGCCGCCACCAACCGTCCTGACGTGCTGGACAATGCTCTGCTGCGTCCTGGTCGTTTTGACCGTCAAGTGGTCGTCGATGCTCCCGATGTGAAGGGCAGAGAGCAGATCCTTCGCATTCACGCCCGCAAGAAACCGCTGGACCCCAGTGTGGATCTGCATGTGGTGGCGACCCGCACCCCCGGGATGGTCGGAGCGGATCTGGAGAACCTGCTCAACGAAGCTGCTCTGATCACCGCTCGTGCAGGACGCAAACGGATCAACATGAAGGACATCGATGAGGCTGCGGATCGGGTGGTGATGGGACCTGCAAGAAAATCCCGAGTCATTTCCGATAAAGACAAGAAAGTGACGGCTTACCACGAAGTGGGACATGCACTGGCCGCAGAGAAACTCCCAAATGCAGACCGGGTCCATAAACTGACCATTGTGCCTCGTGGACGAGCTGCGGGGTACATGATGCCGATGCCCGAAGACCGCATGCACTACTCGCAGGGGGTCCTGGAAGACATGATCGCTGTTGCGCTCGCTGGACAGGTGGCAGAGGAGATCATTTTCGGAGAGATCACCACGGGGGCATCAAGTGACTTCCAGAAGGCGACGAACATCGCCCGGAAGATGGTCACCGAATGGGGGATGAGTCCCTTGCTCGGGAAGATTGCCCATCAGGTGGAGAACGAAACCTACCTCGGGGGCTATCAGGACGCCCGAAATTACAGCCAGGAGACCGCTGAACTCATCGACAATGAGATCAAGCGCATCATCGACGAACAGTACACCAAGGTGAAAAGCATTCTGGAAGAGTATAAACCGGTCATCCATACGGTGGTGGAAACGCTGATGACCAGGGAAACGCTGTCGGGTGAGGAGTTCCGCATCCTCCTCAAAGGTGGACAGCTTCCCGATCAGGATGAGTCGGACAGCACGCCCCCTCAGGCCCCGAACCTCACCAAGCCTGCAACCAATTGAATCACCCAGAGCCAAATGAAAGCCTCCCCGATCTGGGGAGGCTTTCATTTGTAAGGTTTATTTGTTGGCTTCGATGAAGCTCACTGCGTCCTGCACAGTGCGGATCTTCTCAGCGTCTTCATCGGCGATGGTCACACCGAATTTGTCTTCGAGACCCATGATCAGTTCCACAATTTCGAGGGAGTCGGCGCCCAGGTCGTCCTGGAAGCTGGCTTCGAGGGTCACTTTGTCGGCGTCCACGCCGATTTTATCCACAATCACTTCTTTGACTTGTTCGAACACGCTCATGTTTTCCTCCGTATTTCTTGGGGTAGTTTACACCAAAAAATCTGATTTGCGTTAGACTCTATCAAACTTCAGGTGTCTGACAGGTGCTTTTCCCGACAGTTCTGCAGGACTGTCGGTGGGGGCTCAGTGGGAATGCATGCCACCGTTGATCTCGATGATCTGTCCATTGATGTATCCAGCGTCTTCAGAGGCCAGGAAAGCCACCAGTTTGGCGACTTCTGAAGGCTGTCCGAAGCGGCCTGCGGGAATCTGTTTCAGGTAATCCTGCTGGACATTTTCAGGCAGCTTGGCGGTCATGTCGGACTCGATGAAGCCAGGGGCCACAGCGTTGACGGTGATGCCCCTTCCGCCGTATTCCTTGGCGACAGCCTTGGTCAGGCCAATCACCCCTGCTTTTGAGGCCACATAGTTGGCCTGTCCGGGGTTGCCCATCAGGCCGACCACACTGGAAAGGTTGATGATGCGGCCATAGCGGGCTTTCATCATGCGTTTGATGGCGGCGCGGGTGGTGTAGAAGGAGGCACTGAGGTTGGTCTGGATGACGTCTTCCCAGTCCTGGTCTTTCATGCGGATCAAGAGGCCATCGCGGGTGATGCCTGCGTTGTTGACCAGCACATCCAGGCCACCCAGCGCTTCTGCAACGGTGTCCACCAGCCTGATGGCGGCGGCTCTGTCAGAGAGGTCAGCCTGGAAGGTCTGGGCCTCTCCTCCATTCTGGCGGATTTCTTCTGCGACGGATTCTGCAGCAGCCTGTGAACCGGAGTAGTGTACAGCAACCTTGAATCCTTTTTGAGCGAGTTCCAGTGCGATGGCCTTGCCCAGACCACGGCTGGACCCGGTGACAAGTGCGACTCTCATTGATGGGCCTCCAGGTATTTCTGAATGTCTTCTGGGGTGTGAATATTAAAGCTTTTCGCTTCGGGAAGGATGCGTTTGAGGAGACCGGTCAGCACGGTTCCGCTGCCGAATTCCACAAACTCGGTGACGCCAAGGTCACGCAGTTTAAAAATGCTCTCCACGAATCGAACGCTGCCGGTCACCTGTGCAGAGAGCAGGGCAGCGACCTCTTCAGGGGTCTGCACTTCCTGAGCGGTGTAGTTGGCAATCACCGGGAACTGCATTTCGCCATATTGGATGGCCTGCAGGTCATGTTCCAGTTTCTCTCTGGCAGATTGCATCAGGCTGCAATGGAAGGGGGCAGAGACTTTGAGGGGGATCACTTTGAAGCCTTTGCTTTTCAGTTCTGCACTGGCGGCCTGCACGGCATTGGCCTCACCAGAAATCACGGTCTGGGTGGGGGCGTTGAAGTTGGCCACCTCCACCACACCGGGGGTGTCTTTGCAGACCTGGGTGATGGTGGCAATGTCCTCCCCCATCACGGCGGCCATGGCTCCAAGCCCAACGGGAACAGCTTCTTGCATGTAGGTTCCGCGCTTGTGAACCAGTTGAATGGCATCAAAAAGGTCCAGGGTTCCTGCGGCCACATGGGCGGAGAATTCACCCAGGGAGTGACCCACCGCGTAGGCAGGTTTCAGGCCGGTGGCTTCCTGCCATGCGCGGTAGGCAGCAATGGAGGCGGTCACCAGTGCGGGTTGCTGGTTGGCGGTGAGGGTCAGGTCCTCAAGGGGACCTTCGGCCATGACGTTGGTGATGCCAGGGAGTGCTTGATCTGCAGTTTCAAAAACGGCTTTTGAGACCCCGTAAGCATCCCGCATGGCGGTTCCCATGCCCACAGCATGGCTGTTCTGTCCAGGAAATAAAGCAACAATCATTGTTTTCCTCCCCAGGTGAGCACACAGGCTGCCCATGACAGTCCGGCTCCAAAGGCCACAAAGAGCAGGTTGTCTCCATCGTGAACGCGTCCTTCGTCCAGGGCACGTTGCAGGGCAAGGGGGACACTGGCTGCGCTGTTGTTGCCGTAATCCTGCACGGTGACCACCACACGCTCGTGGGGCAGTTTCAGGCGTTCACGGGCCGAGTCGATGATGCGGGCATTGGCCTGGTGGGGCACAAACAGGCTGATGTTTTCGGGTTTCAGCCCTGCTTTCTGAATGGCCTCCAGGCTTGCGCTGTCCATCACACGTACGGCAAATTTGAAGACTTCGCGGCCATTCATGAACAGCTTGCGGGTCATTTTTGCCCCGCTGGGCAGGCAGTCTGCGAAGGCCTTCATGTGCAGGTGGTCTGCACCCATGCCATCTGAGCCAAGCACGAAGCTCTTGAAGCCATAACCGTCTTTGACCGGTTCAATGATGGCTGCTCCAGCACCATCTCCGAAGAGCACAGCGGTGGCACGGTCATCCCAGTTGATGACCCTCGATAAGGTCTCTGCCCCGATGGCCAGCACCTTTTTGCAGGTGCCTGAGGCCACGTAAGCCTGGGCTGCGGAAATCGCATAGAGCCAGCCAGGACATGCAGCCAGCAGGTCAAACGCTCCGGCTTTCAGGCCAAAGTGGGCCTGCACCAGAGAGGCCGTGGCAGGGAACATGGCGTCCGGAGTGGCGGTCGCGACGATCACGAGGTCCACACCATCCAGAACACCCTTGCCATAGCGGGCCTGCAGGTTTTCCACCGCCCGGATGGCAAGGGTGGAGCAGAACTCTCCATCTGCTGCGAAGTGTCTTTGCTGGATGCCCGTGCGGGTCTGAATCCATTCATCACTGGTGTCCAGGCGCTGTTCAAGGTCAGCGTTGGTGACCACCTTTTCTGGAACATAAGTGCCGAGTGCGGTAATGCCTGCGTTCATGGTGACCGCACACTATCATAAACTGACCAGTCGGTCAATTTATTGCGTTGCATTTTCTGGGACCCTCAAGGGAGCACAGTTGTGTTGAGGACAGAGGAAAAGAGATCCGCCTCCAGCAGCAGAAGGCCCCTGCGAAACCTGAGCTTCCTCAGCTTCAGAGGGATGGAGCCATCCTGATTTCACTGCAGACGTTTTTGCAGTCCATCTCGCAAGGTGGCAGCCAGTGCGTCCTCCAGCAAAAGCTGTTCGATGGCTGCCCGGTCGTTTCTGTCCACATGGATCACCCGATTGGTCTCGGTGATGGTGATTCTGCCTTTTTCCAGCAGGGTGATGGCATCTCCAGCCTGCACAGTGCCTTCCTGAAGCACACGCAGGTAGAACCCTGTGAAGCCACTCTCGGTGACCTGCACAGCCAGATCCTTGATGCCGTGACGCATGGCAAGCTTGAAACAGGGCTGTCTGGGCTGGGTCACCTGTACCCGCACCTCTCCAACCTGATACACGTCTCCGATGCACACTTCAGCTTCGAGGAGGCCCAGGGTGGTGAAATTCTCTCCGAAACCCGGCACAGGCAATTCACGACCCAGCTTTTCCTTCCAGAACGCATAGTGCTCTGCTGGATACACACAGATGGCCTTGTCTGGTCCTCCGTGGTACCTGAGGTCTGCCTGCTGGTCTCCCACCAGACCGGTCAGGGTGAGCTGCAAGGGCTCGGAGGTGGAGGATTTCACGATGGCACTGCTGACCAGCCCTGACTGATACGGGTGCTCCTGTGCCTGTCCAATGCTGAGGGTCTGCAAAATCATAGGGACCATTATGCCTGCACCCCGCAGGCAGCGCATCAGCAAAAAAAATCATCCCCAAGCGAGAACCGCTCGGGGACTAATCAGGCGAGGTCAAATTAGACGCTCAGGACCTGTTTGCCGTCGTAGTAACCACACTCGTTGCACACGTGGTGCTGGAGTTTCTTGGCGTGGCAGTTGGGGCACTCCACCAGGTTGGGGACCACCAGGGCGTGGTGGCTGCGGCGCATGTCGCGTTTGGATTTAGAAGTTTTCTTCTTGGGTACGGGGTGTTTAGCCATGAGCGTTTCTCCTTGAGACTAGAGCCTTAAAAGGCAGCAAATGAAAGTATAGCAAAAAAATTTTGAAGTGTGTGAGATTATCTCAACCGTGGCCCTTTGCCCTTCACACCAGCGAACTTTCGTTTTTTGTCCACCTTCTTGAACTTTTTGCTGTCTGTGGCACTGCCTTTTCTTGCTGCAGCAGGCGCAGGGGTCATGTCGAGCATGAACCAGCGCAGGAAGGGGATGTACACGAGCAGCATCACCAGGGTCTGGCCCCAGAAGGTGTTCATGTAGGGCACTTTCAGGGCAGCAAGGCCAACCACCACAAGGTTGATGACCATGGCGAACATGAAGGCCTTGACCAGCAGGCGAATGATTTTGTCTTTGTTGAGACCCGGGCGGGGGTCTTTGGTGTTGAGCCAGTTCCAGAAAGCCAGTGGTGCACCGAGAATTTTATCCATGCTGTTCCCTCTTAAGCCTCATTGTACTGTCCAAGTCTCTCGGAAAACGCACGGACCTGGGCAGCATCTGCAATCTCGGGGGTGTCCTGCAAGGTGAGGACCAGTGAAGGCTTGCGGGTCTTTTTGACCAGGTCTTTCACGAACTTCTGGTGGGCATCAGAACGCTCGGGAACCAGGAAGATCACACCCTGGGTGAATCCTTTGCCGTCCAGCAGGCTCAGGGCTCCAGCGAGTTCCTGTTCGATGTCGGTGCTGACCTTCACATCAATGCGGGAGTGGCGGCCCATGGCTTCGTTGCGGTCCAGATCGCTGGAAAGCACAGGGTTCAGGCCGTACTCCTTGAACATCTCCAGCACCGGGGCAACGTGGATGTCCTGTTGCAGCAGGTAACGGGGAGCAATCACGGCAACACTGCGGTATCCTGCGAGGTCTGTCACCAGATCTTTGCGGCGGGTTTTCAGCAGGGGTTTGTGGCGCTCCCAGGCCAGACGCACCTTCTGGGGGTTGCTGGTGAGCTGCGTGCCCACGGTGAGGGCAGTGCGCTGGATCTCCTCTTCCCCATAAGTCAGGACCTGTTCGGGTCTGGGGAGGCTCAGGCGGTAATTGACCACCAGGGGGAACTCGGTCAGCCAGGGGTTGGCATCGATTTTGTCCCCGATCACTTCTGCAGGCCGGGGCACGATCACGGTGGCCCCCTGCATGTGGAAATCAATCAGGCGGCCCACAGCGAACTGGACGTGGCGGGGTTCACTCGGGAGGCTTTCCCGTCCCAGGTCCAGGGCTTCCTGATCCGTGTTTCTGGGGCGGACCATTTCCAGGTCCAGTTCCCTGAAGAAGGCATTCCAGAAGGCCAGGCTGTCTTTTTGGAAGGTGTCTAACAGTGCTGCTTTCACGTTACTCCTCTGCGTGATAATCGCCGCTCTTGCCTCCGGTCTTGGAGAGCAGGCGAATGGTGCGGATCTCGATCCCTTTGCTGGCCGCTTTCAGCATGTCGTACACGGTCAGGGCAGCAACGCTGGCCGCCGTCAGGGCTTCCATTTCCACCCCGGTCTGCCCCTCGGTTTTCACGGTGGCGGTGACCCTGAGGCCCAGTTCGTGGGGCTCGATCTCCACACCGACTTTTTTCAGGGCAAGAGGGTGACACAGCGGGATCAGGTCGCTGGTTTTTTTCGCCCCCATGATTCCAGCAAGCTGGGCGACCATCAGCGGGTCGCCCTTGGGATTGTTGGCCAGTGCCTGCTTTGCAGGCTCGGGCAGCATGATGATGGCTTCTGCCATTGCGGTGCGGGTGGTGATGGGCTTTGCGGCCACATCGACCATGTTGGGCGCACCGTTTTCAAAGTGGGTCAGTTCACTCATCGGGGAGGTCCAGGTTTTTCAGAGCATCAAAGGGATTTTTGCTGTCTTTTTCCTGGGCCACCCTGGGGCAGTTCTCAAAGGGGCAGGTCTGACCACTGTCAGGGTTGAGATCGATGCCGCAGATCGGGCACAGGCCCTTGCAGTTCTCGTCGTGCAGAACCACGAAAGGCACGTTGATCAGCAGGTTTTCCACAAAGATGTCCCCGAGGTCGAAAATGGGATCACCAAACTTGATGACTTCCTCTCCGGCCTCTCCCTCGTCGAGGTAGGGGGTTTCCACTTTGGGGCTGTATTCCATCAGGATGCCCAGCGTGACCTTCACCGGTACGGGTGTGGGCCTGAGGCAGCGGGCGCATTCCTGAAAGAGGGTGGCTTCCACGGTACCGGAAAGCCAGAAACGGTCTTCTCCAACGTTGCTTGCGGTGACTTTGTAGCGCCCGTCTTGCACATTCAAGGTGGCTTGTTCGCCACTCTGTTCGTAAATCAGAGACTCAAATGTTCCAGAGTCGGTGACCTCTTCTCCAGGGATACTCAGGATGCGGGACAGGCGAATGGCGGGATTAGCGCGATTCACAGACATCATATAAGTGTATGCTTTTTGACCCTTGTGGGTCAAATCATTATGAATATGCAAATGAATATACATTTTGAGGCTGTTTTCAGCTGATTTGAAAAATATTGTTTCAGTCGTTGTGAATACTGGATTTTGCATGTTAGACTCGGTTGCATGGAAGTGGCCATTCTCGGAATCCCAATGGACCTCGGCGCAGGACGCCGGGGCGTCGACATGGGGGCCAGTGCCCTCAGAAACGCACGCATCAAACAGCACCTGCAGGACCTCGGGCACTCGGTGACCGACCTTGGCAACATCGCAGTGGAAATCGCTGACACCTTCAATGTGCTGGAACAGTCTGGCATGGTCTTCCTGGACCCCATCTATGACGCCTGCAAACGCACCTACGACACCCTGATGCAACTCCCCGAAGGGGTCTTCCCCATCTGCATGGGCGGCGACCATTCGGTCAGCATGGGAACCGTGGCCGGTTGCGCCAGAGGGGAACGCACAGGCCTGATCTGGGTGGATGCACACACCGACTTCAACACCCCCGAAACCAGTCCCACCGGGAACATTCACGGCATGCCTGTGGCCCACCTGTGCGGCATCGGGCACGAGAAACTGCTTTCCATCGCCGGAGAGTGGCAGATTCGCCCGGAAGACATCGTGATGATCGGCATCCGCAGCGTGGACATTGAAGAACGCCGCCTGATCAAGGAACACGGCATCACCGTCTACACCATGCGCGAGGTGGACGAAAAAGGCATCTCCAGAATTGCTGCAGAGACCATGAAGAAACTCGGGCACCTGAACCGCATTCACGTGTCTTTTGATGCCGACGGTCTGGACCCCACCCTGGCCCCTGGCGTGGGCACACCTGTGGAAGGTGGCCTGACCTACCGCGAAGCCCACCTGCTGATGGAACTCTTCGCAGACAGTGGAAAGGTCACCAGCATGGACATCGTGGAAGTGAACCCCATTCTGGATGAAAAGAACCGCACTGCACAGGTGATGGTGGAAATGGCCGGGAGTTTGCTCGGGAAACGGATTTTGTAAGACCGAGAGCCGGGAGCAACGTACATTTCTTGATGGATCGTGTCCAGATGATTCTGTAGGGGCGTAGCGTGCTACGTCCTTTTTGCATGCCAGAGGTCAAGCAAACTCCAGACAGTTTCGCTCGACCTCTCTGTTCATTCAAGGAGGAATCTGCAGGGCCGCAAGAAGCTTCATGTGTAGTTTATTTTTCAAGTCTATAATATTATTTTTCAATCCTACACGGAAAAAATCTTTAATTAAACTAATCCGACCAGATTACTTGACATTTGGAAAAGGGGTCTTTAAGCTCGAAGTCATGTTGAAACGCCTGACTGTTCTGACCGCCCTGATTCTTGGCTCTGCTTCTGCTGCCAATCTGGACCTTGCCACCAACCTCGATCTGATGCGTGGTCACCTGTTTGCCAGTGTCTCCAACTACAACGCTGGAAGCCTGCAATGGGGCAAAAAGCACGCTGGTCACTCTCTGGAAGAACTGTGGAGCAAAATGCAGCCTGTGGTGCAGCCTGAACTGGTCAAGCCGTTTGAAGATGCTTTGCACAAAATCATGCATGCACCGGGCAACACCCCTCCTGCCGATTACCAGGAAACCGTGGAGGACTTCCTCGAAGGTCCCTGGGACAAAGCCTATGACGCTGCTGTGGCCGGTGCAGACACCAACTTCTACATTGCCCTGACCAGCAATCTGGTCACCAGTTCCAAAGGGGACTACGCTGCAGGCATGGAAGGGGGCAACCAGAGCAACCCTGGTGAGTATCAGGATGCCGTGGGCTTCCTCAACCGTGCTGTGGTCGAAGCCGCAAAAATCTCCCATGACGCCATGGAAGGCGTGGAAAAACTGCAGATCGCACAGCTCAGCCAGATCAGCAGCGATGCCTACAGCAAACTGGCCGATGAAGTGATTGCCAGCTTCCAGGCCGTGCACAGCGATCCCAACGCCGAGAACCTGCGCCTGCTGGGTCTGGGCCTCACCGCCACCAACGATGAGTACATCGGTGAAGGAGAGATCGGTGAAGGTCTGGAATCCCTGGAAGGTGCAGAAAAACGCTGGGATCTCCTGAAAACCACTGTGGAAGCCAAAAATGCCGGATTGGCCGCAAGTTTCGCTGCCCACCTCAAAGAGATGCAGGCAGCCATCACCAAAGACGATCAGGCGGCTTTCAAAGCTGCGCTCGCTCTGGCCCAGGCAGAGTTTGCTGAGATCAGCAAGCTGTTCTAAAAGCTGACAGCTGTCAGCTTTCCAGAAAGAGGCCCGTATGGGCCTCTTTCTGTTCTGAGTTCAGGCTTTCAGTCGCGCATCAGGATTTTTGGCATACGATACAAATTTTTTTGTACAAATTGCAAAAATAGACCTGTTTCTTGACTAAATATCCAGATTTTTCTTATACTTGTGCAAGAAATTTCTGACACCGTGCAAACGGATGGGAAGGTGAAGGTCGAACTGTGTTCAACACCCCAGAGGCACTCCTGAAATACATGCGCGACGAACAGGTCGATTTTCTGGATGTGCGTTTTGTGGATGTGCCCGGCAGAGAACAGCACTTCACCCTTCCCCTTTCCTACCTCTCCCCACAGTTGCTGCAAGCAGGCATCGCCTTTGATGGGTCTTCAATCAAGGGTTTCCGGGGCATCGACAAGTCCGACATGCTCCTGATCCCTGAACCCCACACGGCCTGCCTGGACCCTTTTGCAAAGCACAAAACCCTGATGGTCACCTGCCATGTGGTGGAACCTGAAACAGGGAATCCTTACCTCAGGGACCCCCGCAACATTGCCAGACGGGCAGAGCAGCATCTGGTCTCCACAGGCATTGCAGACACGGCTCAATTTGGTCCTGAGGTGGAGTTCTTCATTCTGGACAGCGTTGGATATGCAGTTTCGCCCTACTCCAGTTTCTTTGAAGTGCAGGCCACCGAAGCCTGGTGGACCACTGGAAAACAGGGAAACGGGTACAACCTGCCCCAGAAAGGGGGATATGCCCCTCTGCCTCCTGCAGACCGTTACTCCGACCTGCGCAGTGACATGGTCAAGCATCTGGAGTCCATCGGGATTGCCATCGAACTGCACCACCATGAGGTGGCCAGCGCCGGGCAGATGGAAATCGACATGCGCTTTGCCCCCCTGCTGACCTCTGCAGAGCAGGTGCTGAAATACAAGTACGTGGTCAAAAACACCGCATTCCAGGCTGGGAAGACCGTCACCTTCATGCCCAAACCTTTCTATGGAGACAATGGTTCAGGGATGCACTGCCACCAGTCCCTCTGGAAGGATGGCAAGCCCCTCTTTTATGACCCTGAGGGGTACGCGGAGCTTTCCGACCTTGCCCTGAGCTACGCAGCAGGTCTGCTCTATCATGGACCTGCCCTGACGGCCCTGTGCAACCCCAGCGTGAACAGTTACCGCCGTCTCGTTCCAGGCTACGAGGCTCCGGTCAATCTGGTGATCAGTGCAGGCAACCGCTCGGCCGTGGTACGCATTCCCGCTTTTTACAAAGGCCCCCAGCACGCCCAGGACAAGCGCATTGAATACCGGGCCCCTGACCCCAGTGCCAACCCTTATCTGGCCTTCAGTGCGATGCTGATGGCAGGCCTGGACGGCATCCAGCAGGGCATGAAGCCTCCCACCCCGATGGACAAGAACGTGTACTCTCTCTCTGCCCGGGAATCCAGACGCATCAAGACCCTCCCCAGAACGCTGGACGATGCCCTCGATGAACTGGAGTCCGACCATGAATTCCTGCTGGCCGGAGAGGTGTTCTCCCGGGACTTCCTGGACAACTGGATCGACCTGAAGCGGGAAGAGGCAGAGTCCTTCCGGATGCAGACCACGCCCAAAGAGTTTGAGATGTACTACAACATTTGAAAAGCCGAGGGCCCAGGGCCGAGAGCAAAAGACACAGCCCAGGACAATTTTGTTCTTGAAGAGCAAGTCCTCAGGATCAAAAAGCAAAACAGCTCTCGCTGAAGAAGTGCAGGGTTTTTGCTGAGCGCTGATGGCTGACCGCTGACTGCTCTAAAAAACAAAAAAGCGTCACTTTCGTGACGCAGGTGTTCCCTGAGGGACCTTATTCCAGGATGCGCTTGAGGTGCAGGTAGATTTCGTACCAGTCCTGCTTGTCTCTGGGGCGCTTGCCACGCAGTTCAATGCGGCTCAGGGTGCGGACCCAGTCGGGGGTGAGTTGTCCACCCAGCACAGGGTCAGCGACCAGATCGGCAAGGCCTTTGGGAAGTGCACCATCAGTATTCAGACCGTAGAATTCTACGGATTCCAGCAGGTCATGCACCGTGATGTCGTACGCGGTGGCCAGGGTTTGCAGTGTGTCCAGGCTTGGGTTGGTTCTTCCGCGCTCCAGGTCGGAGAGGTAGGGGACGCTGATGCCAGCGATGGCAGCCACGTCTTTGAGCCTCAGATTCCGTTCTGCGCGGAGTTCACGTAAACGTTCGCTCAGTTTCATGTGATCCTCCTCTATCAGACTCCCGGGCGTCTTCTCGTTCTGCTTTGAACTTAAAAATCGCTCCTATCCGTAGGATAGCAGAGGTGTCAACTACGGTCAATACAGAATGTATTTTTTCGGTTCTTGAAACAGCCTACATATTATGCTATGATCATAACCAAGAACGGTTTTTTATGCGAAAGGAGCAGTTTTGATGCGCGTACTGGACACCATTGCCGACAGCTTAAAGAAAGGACAGGCCCATCCCACCACGGTGATGAACGCCCTGATCGAGGCAGACAACCAGGGAGGCAAAAACGCCCTCCGGGACCTCGAAGAGCACCTCCTGCGCAGTGCCAGAGCCCTCAAAGAGCGCCAGCATCCCCATGCTGAACTTGCTCACGCCTGGCTGCATGCCACCCGCATGTACCTGATCAATTATTACGTGCTGGAAACAGAAACCCCCGCTGCTGCTCCTGTTCGCAAGCGCACCCTCTTTCCCCTCCCCCGCAGACTGGTGATCTGAACCCTCCTGCACACTCCCGAGGTCTGACTTTAACTTATTTAACAAAAAACATAATCAAAAGAAGGCGCTCCTGGAGCGCCTTATTTGTATTTTGCATGGCATTTGTAAAGCTTTTGCCACAAATCGTTAAAGCCTGTAAACGTCTTTGTACTTGGTGTTCAGGTACTGAACGTAATGCTCTGCAGAGAGTGGAGCCCCTGTGGCCTTCTGGATCAACTCTCTGGGAGAGTATATTTTTCCATACTGGTGCACATTTTCACGCATCCAGCCCATGATTCTGGAGGCTTCGCCCTGAGCAATCAGGCTGTCCATGTCTCCGAGGTCCTTTGCAGCTGCATTCCAAAGCTGGCAGGCATACAGGTTTCCAAGAGAGTAGGTGGGGAAGTACCCGATCAGGCCTGCAGACCAGTGGATGTCCTGCAGCACTCCCATGGCGTCATTGGGCGGAGTGATCCCCAGATCGTCTTGCATCTTCTGGTTCCAGGCTTCTGGCAGGTCTTTGATGGCGAGGCTCCCCTCAAAGACAGCAAGTTCCAGTTCAAAGCGCAGCATGATGTGGAAGTTGTAGGTCAGTTCATCGGCCTCCACCCGGATCAGGCTGGGTTGCACCCGGTTCACGGCGCGGTACAGGTCTTCTGCACTGGCTTCTCCTACCACTTCGGGGGCAAAAGCCTTGAAGTCTGCATGGTGGTGCTGCCAGAACGCCCTTGAACGGCAGATCATGTTCTCCACCATGCGAGACTGGCTCTCGTGGATGCCCAGACTGGTGCCCCGGGCCAGGTTGGTGCGCTCCAGCTCAGGGTTCACCCCGTGCTCGTACAGGCCGTGTCCGGTTTCATGCCAGACCCCATAAAGCGCAGTGGGCCAGTAGGTTTCGTCATACCGGGTGGTGATGCGGATGTCATTGATTGAGAAGTTGGTCTGGAAAGGGTGTGCGGTGGTGTCCAGACGGGAGAACTCAGGAGAGAGCCCCAGATCCCGGGCCACCCGCATGGCAAACTCCTTCTGCTTCTCTGCAGCCAGAGGGCGGTTCAGGATGCTGTAATCGGTGGCATCCCCTGCATCGATCACAGCACGCAGCAGAGGGAGGGTGTCTTTGCGCAGGTTGGCAAAGGTCTCCCGCACTTCACTGACCTTCGCACCCTGCTCGTAATCATCGAGGGCTGCATTGTAAGGGTGCTCCTCATAGCCCATCAGTTCTGCATACTCACGGGCCAGATCAAACATCTCCTGCAGGTGGTCCTGAAACAGGGAGAAGTTGGATTCCTTGCGGGCCCTGATCCAGGCATGGTGGGCACGGTTGCGGGCCAGGGTCTGGCGCTCCACAAAATCCAGCGGCAGACGGGTCAGTTTGCCGTAATCCCGACGGGCCACCCGAATCATGGCTGCATCGGCAGAGCCCTCCTCCAGAGAAGCTTCATGGTCGTTGAGGTCACTGAGCAGGTTCCCCAGTTTCTCACTGGTGGAGGTCTCATGGGAGATTTTCGCAAGGGTGGCCATCTGGCGGGCCCTGGACTCTGCACCCTTTTCAGGCATGTAGGTTTCCTGATCCCAGCTCAGGAGGCCCAGTGTGCCATTCAGGTCACTGATCTGGCCCAGGATGTTTTTCAGTTCTTTCAGCTGTTCCATGGGCAAAACATACCATGTCTAGAACAGGGGCCGGATAGGTGAAACAGCTTATGGGCCGAGAGCTTGTAGGGGCGGACTGTCGGCTTGCCCTGAACTGACAGAACTCTGAAATGACTTCTCAAATGGGATCTTTCCAGGAAATGATTTCCAGCCCGGTGGTGTTCAGTGTTCCCAGCAACAGGACATGAGGGACCCCATGAAACCAGGCTCCTTGTTTGTTCTGGCGATGCAGTGTCCTGTACCAGTCCCATGTAACTGCAGGCAGTCCATCAAGTTCCTGATAACCTGTACAGTCCATCTGCTTGACTGCACCATCAGACTGATAAATCACTGCAGGCATCTGATCCAGAACAGCTGCGGGAATTTTGAACCATCTGGTGTCTCCCAGCTCTTTCCCGAGACTCTGCCATGCCTGATAAACCAGATGAGGGTGCACTGGTGCACAATGCAGCACATCATTCCACAGGCAGTTCAGCAACTGAATTCTGCGCTCAAGAAGATGTTCTCTTCCCTGATATTTCTTTCTGGCCTGCAAAGCAATCTCTGGAAAAAAATTCTGAAGTTGATTGAGGGGATAAAGCACATTGCCTTGCATGTGCTCAGGACACTGATGGTAAAGGAACATGCAAGACAGCATATGCAGATCTGAATTATTCAAATGGAAAATCCATCATGGTGATGAAAATCCAGATCTGCTACAGTTGGTGCATCCGAAAAGCAAATGCTACAGCTCCTCGATCCAGCCCTCGGCCTTTATTGCCAGCGTTCCCGATCCTCGGTTTTCTCTCCCAGAATGATTGGACGAATTTCTCCGAGCAGGTACAGGCTTCCTGCAACCAGCGAGAGACCCCCAGGAAGCAATTTCAAAGCTTCTTCTGGAGTTGCAGCGACCTGAGCTGGAGCACTGAAGTACGTTTTCAGGGTTTCTGGATCTGCGGCTCTGGGGCTGAGAACCGCACGGGTGAGGATCACTTCGGAGGCCATAGAATTCAGTTCTGCGGCCACTTTTGTGATGTCCTTGTCTGCTGCTGCACCGAAAACCACCGGGAGTTTTTCAACGCCCAGAGACCGCAAAGCCTGCACCAGTGCTGCTGCACCCTCTGGGTTGTGTGCTCCATCCAGCAAGACTTTTTTGCCTTGCCAGTCCAGCAATTCCATGCGGGCAGGCCACTGGACCTTTAAATGGTCTGGCACTTTGTGGCCCAGGGCAAGGGCCGCACTTGCGGCGAGTGCGGTGTTGCGGATCTGGTACCGTCCGATCAGGTTGGAGGAGGTCTGTGCAGAGCCCCAGGGGGTTTTGACGGTCACAGTGATCCCTTCCCAGGCATTTTCCCGACCCTCAAATTCCAGGTCTTCCCCTAAAACATGCAGGTGTGTTCCCCTGAGCACAGCCTGGTCCCGCAGGGTTTCGAGGCCTTCCCCGGTGGCTCCGGTGAGGGTGGGAAGTTGTGGGCGCATGATGCCTGATTTCTCGAAAGCAATCTGGGGCAGGGTGTCACCCAGGAACTGGGTGTGGTCGAGTCCAATGCTGCTGATCACGCTCAGCACGGGATCGAGGGCATTGGTCGAATCAAATCGGCCTCCCATGCCAACCTCCATCACCGCAATCTCCACCCCATGTTTTTGAAAGAGCACACAGGCCAGTGCAGTGATGATCTCAAAAAAGCTGGCTCCGACTTCTTCGGCAAGGGGCTTCAGGGTTTTGAGGGCTTCTCTGACCTCCTCTTCGGACAGTTCCTGTCCGGCAACCCGGAAACGTTCGGTGAAGCGGGTCAGGTGAGGGCTGGTGAAGAGTCCGGTTTTTGTTCCCCCAGCACGCAAAATGGCTTCAAGGGTGGCACTGGTGGACCCCTTGCCATTGGTCCCTCCGATCAGGACCGTTCTGAAGACCTGTTCCGGGTGGTCCAGCAACTGCAAGAGTCTCTGGATGCGCTCCAGGCCAGGTTTGATGCTGCTCTGTCTTGCAAAGAGCCAGTCAAGAAGATTCACGTTTTCAGTTTAGGGGTTTTGTTTGGGCTCCAATGTGCCCCACTTCGTAACCATCCAGAACAAACTTCGAAAGCCAGAAATGCTTTCCTGTGGCTGGTTTTTCTGAGAGATTTGGTGTACTGCAAACATTTTTTATCGGTAAAGCTATTGACAACGTTTTCAAGTTGCGTTACATTGACTCTACATCCTCAACCAACCCCACGTCTGCTGGCTGCAAGACATCTTTTTGCATGGCCAGGAGAGGACATCCATGAGCAGAAATGTCACCATCAAAGACATCGCCAAAGTGGCCGGTGTGTCGATCAGCACGGTTTCTCGCATTTTAAACAATGCACCGCTGGTCACCCCCGAGAAACGCCAGAAGGTCCTGGAAGTGATTGGTCAACTGGGTTATGAACCCAACGCCAGTGCCCAGGGTCTGGTGCGTGGCAAGTCGATGACGGTGGGCGTGCTGACCCAGGACATCGCCTCTCCCTTCTACAACGAGGTGGCACGGGGGATTGATGTGGGATTTTCCGGCACGGGCTACCAGCCCATTTTTGTCAACGGCCACTGGGAAGCGCAGGATGAAGCCAGTGCTGTTGCCGCCCTCATTCGCCGTCAGGTGGACGGACTGATCATTCTGGGAGGACGCTTACCCGAACAACAGTTGCACGCCTTGAGTGAACGCTTTCCCCTCATTCTTGTGGGCCGTTACGTGCCCGGTCTGGAACACTGCTGCATGCGTGTGGACGACCTGCAGGGCGCTTACCTTGCCACCAGACACCTGCTGGAACTCGGCCACCGCAGAATTGCCCACATTGCCGGGATCACCTCTCACCGGGACGCTGTGGAACGCTTTGAAGGCTACCGCATGGCCCTCACAGACGCCGGAATTGATTTTGATGAAAGTCTGGTCTATGAGGGTGAGTTCGACGAGCCCTCCGGCATTCTGGCCGTGGAATCCTGGGTCACCAAAGGGGTCCACTTCAGCGCCATTTTCGCTGCCAACGACCAGATGGCCTACGGAGCAAGACTCGCCCTGTACCGCAGGGGCATCCGGGTTCCCGAGGATGTCTCACTGGTCGGCTATGACGACCTGCCTGCCTCCAGTTTTTCCCTCCCCCCACTGACCTCCATGCACCAGCCCCTCTTTGAGATGGGGGAACTTGCAGCACAGACCATACTCACACGTCTTCAGGACCAGGACTGCGAAATCCCGCAGATTGCGGTGACGCTCAGCGTCCGTGAGTCCACCCGCTACCACCGCAGGTAACACGCTTTAAACCAACCCCAGACAACTGAAAACGTTTTCAGTCCAGTGCACTGATCGGCGCTGGACAGGAGGTTCTGCATGTCACAAAAAGTCCGATCCACCCACGCCCTGCTCATCGGCCTCAGCCTGCTGGTTGCCAGCTGCGGAAACGTTGCTCCCCAGCGCAACAGCCACACCGAAGTGACCGCCCAGGACTGGGGCACCAGCCCTCCTCCCGGCTCCAAGGGTGGACCCACCAACAACAACGGGGTGATCCTCAGCCCGGCCCTGACCACCAACGGCGCATCCAAAGGGAAAGCCCCCACCAACGAATTCTGGTCCTCTCTGATCTTCAAACGCTGGGCAGGCAACAACTACTCCGAGAACATGTTTGCCCACCCGCTGTCCATGAAAGCCAAGAACAGCGGTCTGGAAATCAGCTACCCCACCCAGCTGGAAATCGTGGGCGCCACCGGACTGGAAAAATACCAGTACGCCCACATCCCCGACTTCACCATGGGCATCGTTGGCCTGAATGCACCTGATGCCAAAGTGGACGACTACGGCGACTGGACCGTCACCAGCTACCACAGCGATGGCACACGCACCCTGAAAGCGACTTTTGGGCACGGCCTGCCCTTCGTGTATGCCACCAAAACCGGAGGAGATGCCCAGATCAGTTTCATTGCCACCCCCACCGTGTGGAGCAACCAGGGCAATGTGCTCGGCGTGACCATCAACGGACGCCACTACGGCATCTTCGCTCCCACAGGAGCGACCTGGAACATCAGTGGCACCAACGTCACCTCCAACCTGGCAGGCAAAGACTACTACTCCATCGCTGCCCTGCCCAACAACTCCGTCACCACCCTGAACGACTACAAGACCTACGCTTACAACTTCGTCACGGGCAGCACGGTGACCTGGACTTACAACGCCTCCACCGCCACCCTCACCACCAACTTCAACCTCACCACCACCGCCAAAGAAGGCACCGCCAGTGGGACCCTGCAGGCCCTGTACCGCCACCAGTGGATGAACTCATCCAATGTCAACACCTCCTACACCTACGTGTCCCCCAGAGGTGAAATGCGCGTGGTGAGGGGCAACAGTTTCTCCATGAACCAGAAGTTCCAGGGGGTGCTGCCCTACTTCCCGGACAACGGCAGTGCCAACACCCTCAGCAAGACCGAACTGGCCAACTACGTGAACCAGGCCAACACCTCTGCCACCCTGAACCCCACCGGAGACTCCTACTGGGTCGGTAAAGGCCTGGGCAAACTGGCAGAACTGGTGCCCCTCGCAGAGCAGGTCGGCAATACCGCTGCACAGACCGCCTTCCTGGACGCCATCCAGCGCGTGCTGCAGGACTGGCTCGACGGTCAGGGCAGCAACTACTTCTACTACAACCCCACCTGGGGCACCCTGATTGGCTACCCTCAGGGCTACGGCTCTGAAGAAGAACTCAACGACCACCACTTCCACTGGGGTTACTTCATCAAAGCTGCTGCGCTCCTCGCCAAGTACCGCCCAAGCTGGGTGAACGGAGCCACACCGCAGGGCAAGACGTGGGGGGCCAGCATCAACGACCTGATCATGGACGCTGCCAACTGGACCACCAACACCAGCCAGTTCCCCAGACTCAGAAGCTTCGATCCCTACGCCGGTCACTCCTGGGCCGCAGGACACTCCGGATTCGCAGCAGGCAACAACCAGGAGTCCAGCAGCGAAGACATGAACTTCTCCTCTGCACTGGTCCAGTGGGGCGCCGTGACGGGCAACAATGCTGTGCGTGACCTGGGGATCTTCCTGTACACCAACGAAACCGCAGCCATCGAGCAGTACTGGTTCAACCAGTCCGGCCCTGGCACGGTGTTCCCCGCAAGCTACAACAAACCCGCAGTGGGCATGGTGTGGGGCGACGGCGGAGCCTACTCCACCTGGTTCTCCCCCGAGAAGGAAATGATTCAGGGCATCAACTTCCTGCCCATCCAGGCTGGAAGCCTCTACCTGGGCAGAAACCCCAACTACCTGAAGACCAACTACGACTTCCTGGGCAGAGAGCCCAACGTCTGGAAGGACATCTTCTGGCAGGTCTACAGCATGTACGACGCTGCAGGGGCCGTCAGCAAATTCAATGCCCAGGCCAGCACCTACACCCCGGAAGAAGGCGAATCCAAGGCCCACACCTACCAGTTCATTCACAGCCTGAACGCCATGGGACAGGTGGACACCTCCGTCACCGCCAACATCCCCACCTACGGCGTGTTCAAGAAGGGCACCACCAAGACCTACGTCGCTTACAACCCTGGCACGGCCAACGTCACCGTCAACTTCTCCGACGGCTTCAACATGGTCGTTGGACCCAAACAGGTGCTCTCCAGCAGAGGCAGCAACCCCTGCGGAACCGACACCACTGCTCCCAGCATTCCTGCAGGCCTGACCTCCCCCAGCAAGACCAGCACTTCTGTGAACCTCTCCTGGAGTGCTTCCACCGACAACTGTGGCGTTGCCAGTTACGAGGTCTACCAGAACAACGCCCTGAAGACCACCGTGACCGGCACCACGGCCAGCATCACTGGCCTGACCGCCAACACTGCCTACACCTTCAAAGTCCGAGCCAAGGACAATGCAGGCAACCTGTCCGCCTTCACCAGCGATCTGAGTGTCACCACCAACCCACCCAGCCCCTGCGACACCGACACCACCGCCCCCACCACCCCCGGTGCGCTCTCCAACCCCAGCAAGACCGACAGCAGCCTGACCATCTCCTGGGGTGCTTCCAGCGACACCTGCGGAGTGACCGCCTACGAGATCTACCAGAACGGCGTTCTGAAGACCACCGTGTCTGGCACCACCACCAGCACCACCATCACCGGACTGAGCGCCAACACCAGCTATGCCTTCAAAGTGCGCGCCAAAGATGCCAAGAACAACCTCTCGGCCTTCAACACCGAAGTGAGCTACACCACCTCCCCCATCACCACCCCCAACCTGCCCGGAACGGTGACCACCAACGGTGGAGCCATCGCCAACGGGACCAGCAAGTCCTTCCCTGTGAACGTGACAAGCAGCGGCACCTACCGTCTGTCCATCCAGAGCAGCTCCTCTGTCAACAGCAGGCTCATCAACGTCAGCTTCAACGGCACCAACTACGACCTGGCTGTGGACGCTGGACAGACGGTGATTGCAGACTTCCCCAACGTCGGCACCGGAGCCAAGACCATCGTGATCACCGCCAAGTCTGACAGTGTGGTCATCGGCAGCATCTCTGGAGCCAACCTGACCGGAGGCAACGTCTGCGACACCGACACCACCGCCCCCACCACCCCCACTGGCCTGACCTCCCCCAGCAAGACCAGCAGCAGTGTCAACCTCTCCTGGAGTGCTTCCAGTGACAACTGTGGCGTGACCGCCTACGAGGTGTACCAGAACGGCGCACTGAAGACCACCGTGACCGGAACCAGTGCCAGCATCACCGGGCTGACCGCCAACACCACTTACGCCTTCAAAGTCCGCGCCAAGGATGCCAAGAACAACCTCTCGGCCTTCACTGCAGACCTGAACGTCACCACCAGCACCGGAGCGACCAACGTCCCCGGAGTGGTGAGCACCAACGTGGGAGCCATTCCCAACGGCACCAACAAAACCTTCAGCCTGAACGTGCCCACCACCAGCAACGTGCGCATCCTGATCACCAGCAACAGCACCTTCAACAGCACCAGCTTCACCGTGAACTTCAACGGCACCACCATCCCCCTCTCTGTGAACGCCGGACAGACGGTGCCCATCGACTTCGCCGGCGTGGGTGCAGGGGTCAAGACCCTGACCATCACTGCCACTTCTGCGAACGTCTCCATCGGCAAACTCGAAACCCAGACCTACTGAGCCCTCTCTCCCCCTGCCCACTCCCCTCCGGCGGCATCTGGAGGGGAGGTTTTTATTGCCGAGAGCCGAGGGCCCAGTGCGACCCAGCCGCCTGGGGAACACGTATTCAGAGTCAAGACAGAGCCGAGAGCCGAGAGCCGAGAGCCGAGAGCAACGTAAATTTTGAAATTGCTGGTGTCAACGACTTTTTTGGGACAAGCATTGACCTGCTTGTGGTCAAAACCCGAAATCAAGGCATATAACCCTGTTTTGCAAAAGCCAGAGCTGAATGAATTGCCCTCGGCCCTCGGCCTTTTTAACCCCTACAATAAAAACCAGAGGCTGCCATCATGCTTGACGTCACCCACCAGTTGCACCGGGACCATCTGCTTGCCCACACCGGGCAGCAGAAGCTTTTTCTGTTGCTGACCCTCAAGCCTGGACCCGAGGCGATTCAGGCGAGGCCCCCTCTTGCTGTGGCTTTTGTGGTGGACACTTCGGGGAGCATGCGGGAAAACGTCACGGCCTCTGGCAAGGGACGCAACAAGATGGATCTGGTGATTGAGTCCCTCAGAGGCATCCTGATGTCAGGAATGCTGGGGGCACAGGACCGGGTTTCCCTGGTGCAGTTTGATGACCGGGCTTCGGTGGTCCTTCCGATGACCAGCAGTGCGCAACGGGCCAGATTGATGGCTGGCATTGAGCGCCTCGACTGGCACACGGGGGGCACCCACATGGGTGCAGGCATGGGCCTTGCCCGTGAAGCGCTGGAGGGGCAAGAGGGCAGTGTGCGGATGGTGCTCCTGACCGATGGGCAGACTTCGGATGAAGCCCTGGTGCGCAGTGAAACCCAGAAATTTGCCGCAAAGCAGATTCCGGTGACCACTGTGGGTGTGGGGGATGAGGTCAACACGGATCTCCTGATGTTGATGACGGACCAGACGCAGGGAAAGCCCATTGATGTGGTCCCGGACACCCACAATCCGCAGCCTCCTGCGGTGAGAGCAAGTGATTTGCCCGCCGTGCTGCTGGGAGACCTGAGGCAGAGCCTCAGTGAGGTGGTGACCCGGGTGAGCCTCAGCGTGAAGACCGTGAAGGATGTGGTGCTGGAGCGGGTCACGCGCGTGCACCCCACCCAGACGGAAGTGGACATCAAGCAGCAACCGATGTCCCTGGGCAATCTGGCAGGACAGGCAGGAGCCACCTTCATTCTGGAATTCACACTGCCTGTGCGGCCTCCTGCCCGAATCCGGTTGGCGCAACTGGGGATCACGTTTCAGGTTCCCGGGGCGCAATTCACTGGAGAACTTCCGCCCATTGATGTGGTTGCCGAATTCACCCAGAACGAGGAGGTTGCTGGACGCCTGAAACCGGAGGTCATGCGCTTCGTGCAGCAGCGCAACATCGAGGGGATGCTGTCGCAGGCCATCCAGGAGGCCCAGAAGAATCCCCAGCAGGCCCAGAAGACCCTGCAGATGGCCCGGGAGGTCACCGAGCGTCTGGGGAGCCGCACCATGACCCAGGCCCTGGACCGTGCCCTGCAGGAAATCGGGCAGAGCAAAACCCTCAGTGCTGGAACCGCCAAGACCTTGAGGATCGGCTCCAAGACCCAGACCGTGAAAACTGCGGATGTGCCTCTGACCGATGAGGAGATCCGCCGCATCAGTGGAACATGACGCCCAGAAACCCCGTAATGGAGAGCATGGAGATGGACCTGTGAACAAATTGCCTGTCTGGTTGCCTGCCACCCTTGCTGGGGCAGTGGGAGGTTTTCTGGGATTCCTGCTGGCCGAGTCCACGGTGGTCCACTGGGGGGATGGTGGCCGTGGCTTTGAACTGGTGTTGAGCACCGCTGCCCTGACCGGGGTGCTCTCTGTGCCTCTTGCTGCGGCTCTGGTGGTCGCTGAAAACCTGCTGGGTCTGCGTGGGAAGTGGAACCGCGATCTGACCCGCATCCTGATTCCAGCACTCTTTGTGGGCGCGGTTGCTGGAGGAATGGCGCAAGTGTTTTATGCCTGGATGCTGCAAGGGCAATCCGAGACCAACAGCCTGATCCGGGCGGTTGCCTGGACACTGCTGGGGACAGGGATCGGCCTGCTGCTGGGCTTCAACGAGCGTTCCCTGAAGAAAGCCCTGAGGGGCATGCTGGGTGGAGCCATTGGTGGTTTTATCGGCGGGCTGCTCTTCAACAGTTTTCTCCTGATCTCTCTGGGGGAGGGAGACACTGGAACGGTCTCCCGGGGAGTGGGTTTCACCGTGCTGGGTGCTGCCATTGGGCTCATGTTGCAGGTCACCCAGGATCTGCTGAAAAGTGCCTGGTTGCTGGGCACCACCACCGGGCCTTATGAGGGCAAGCAGTACATCCTGACCAAAAACCAGGTGACGGTGGGCCGTTCGGACGCCAATGATGTGTCCCTGTACCACGACAAAACCGTGCCTCTGCAAGTCGGAAGCCTGAAACGGGAAGGGGGACTCTGGTTCTGGGAGGGAGACCCCATCCTCATCAATGGGCAGCCCTCTGGCAAAAAAGCCCTGACTTCTGGAGACCGCCTGCGTTTTGGGCAGAATGATTTTGTGTTTCAGGAGAAAGGGGCCCGCGCGAAGTCCGATGAACTTGAAGAAAAATACCTGCTGCACAGCAACGATCAGGCCTATTCCCTGCCCTCCTCTTTCAGCTCGGTGATCCTGGGGAGGCAAGGGGATGTGAAGCTGAACGAACAGGGCGTGCAGGACAGGCATGCCGAGTTGCAGGTGAAAAATGGGCAGCTTTACCTGCTGGCTTACGGTCCAGTGACCCTCAATGACCAGACCGTCCTGAAAGGCTCTTCAGAGGCCATCAAGGCAGGAGACATCATCCGACTGGGTCAGGTGGAACTCGCTGTGTTGAAAGAACGCTGAACTCGGTCTTTATATTTATGCATTTATTACAGGGAAGTTACACCCAGGAGGTACCTTTCAAGTAACGATTAGATTTCTCCACAATTTGCCCTGGACATTGGGCAGTACTTTACATCACAGTGACTGCATGAAAGACCAGACCCTCCTTTGTCACCCCACAGGACACAAAGCCACAGCAAGATCTTTCATTCTCCTGAGAAAATTTTCAATGCTCGGCATGATGCTGGGCCTGTCCGCACTGGCCCAGTCCCTCACACCCATCAAAATTGCCATTGTGGGCAACCATCAGAACAACCCCATCCACAACCAGGTCCGTCTGGGGGCTTTGATTGCTCTGGACGAGTACAAAGAAAAATTCAAGAAAGAACACAAAGTGGACCTGCAGGGCCTGACCCTGCAGGATGAAAACAACCAGCGCAAACTGGAAACGGCCCTGAATGACTCCTCCATCCTGGGGGCCATCCTCAATGTGGACAGCCAGCTTCTGGAAAAAGTTGCTCCCAACCTTGCCCGGGACAGCCTCACCCTCATGACGGTCACAGGCACAGAGGACACCCTCACCGAACAGAAATGGCCCAACATCAACCGCATCATTGCCAGAGATGAACTGCAGAGCGATGTGGTGGCCCGTTTTGCTGTGAACACCTTCTCCCCAAAGCGGGCCATGATCATCAACGACAAATCCCGCAAAGGCGAGGCCTACGCCGAAGAACTGAAAGCAGCCCTGGAAGCCTCAAACGTGCGGGTCGTGGCTTATGAGGGCCTGCCCGACAACCGGGGGGTAAACAGCGTGGCCCTCAAAGCGAATTTCTATCAGCCAGACGTGATCTTCTACAGTGGCGACCCTGAAATTGCCGGTGAGCTCCTGCGCACCCTGAAATCCCAGAAGATCGACGTTCCTTTCATCGGCAATGACACTCTGGACAGCCCCATCTTCACTGAAACGGCAAAAAGTGATGCAGTTGGGGCCTATTTTGCCTCCATCGCTGGAACCCCGGACAGCTTCAACAATGCCTACGCCTTCAACAAAGCCTACAAAGAGGCTTATGGAAAAACTGCGACTGGCTGGGCCATTTACGGGTACGACACCACCAAAGTCCTTCTGGCAGGCATCGAAAAAGCCCTGAACACCAGCAAGAAAGTCCCCACCCGCGCCCAGGTGATGCAGGCCGTGCGAAACGGCACCTTCAGTGACCTGATCACCGGAACCCTCAAATTCACCCCCAGAGGAGACCGGGCCAGCACCACCCTTTTCATCATGCGGATTGGCAATGACCTGAACGCCTCGGTGATTCGCAAGGCTGGAGGGAGTCAGAAGTAGGATTGATCCAACGTGAAACAGGGGCTTGGCTTTGCCGAGGGCCGAGAGCCCAGGGCTGAGGGCAAAAAGAAAAAAGCCCCTCCTGGAATCAGGAGGGGACATCAGATCAGCACATTCAGCCAAAATATTTTTCAAAGGCAGGCACAATCTGCTTCTTGCGGGAAATGCGGTTCCCGAGGTCGGCAACATTGTCCTGGGTGTCTGCACCGAAAACGCCCTTGATCACTTCTGCGTGGGCATCATCAAGCACAAAGGTCTGGTTGGTTTCTTCGAGGATGTCCACCACAGAGAAGAACACGCCTTCGAGGTTTTTGGCCGCTTTTTCCTGCTTCATGGCTTCCAGGATTTCCGCTTTGCGGCCCAGAGCGTAACCAGGGTTGGTGGTTTCCATCACACCCAGACCGTACTGCTTGCCACCGAAGGGGAACACCTTGTAATCCAGCTTGAGGAGTTTGTCGGCAGGGGTGTCACCGAGGTCACTCTTGGCAGCGAACATCTCCAGGGCATAAGCCTTGATGTCAGTCACGCCAGCAATCTGGGCCAGGTACACGCCCATCTCGCGGTCGGTGTCGGTGGTGGTGGGGCTTCTGAAGTGCAGGGTGTCACTCAGGATGGCAGAGAGCATGAGTCTGGCTTCCCAGCCTTCGATGGGCAGGTTGTGCTCGCGGTACAGTTTGCCCAGGATGGTTCCGGTGCAGCCCACAGGCTCGAAACGCAGGTACAGGGGGTCTTTGGAGCTCAGGTCGCCCAGTTTGTGGTGGTCCACCACACGGGTGACTTTCAGGCCGGACAGACCACTGATGCTCTGGCCAGACTCGTTGTGGTCCACCAGGGCCACTTCGGTGCCCTCGGGGAGAGCTTCGAGAAGGTCAGGAACCTCGACGCCAGCGGTTTTCAGCACAAAGCTGGTTTCGTTGTTGAGGTCGCCCAGACGGTAGGCTTTTGCAGTCACGCCCAGACGGGAAAGCAGGCTTGCGTACACAATGGCAGAGGTGATGGCATCGGTGTCAGGATTGGTGTGTCCAAAAACAGGCAGTGTCATAGCGTTCTCAGTATAAATCCACTTTGAGAGCCGCACCGTTCTTGAACCAAACAAGTGACAACTTAGGTCAATTTCAGGGAACACAAAAAACCGGACCTGTGGTGGGGTCCGGTGGCTCGAATCACGTTTCTGTCTGAAGAATGAAAGAGAAAAAAATGGTTCAGAAATTCAGGATGAGTGATCAGAAATTGAGTGTTTCAGTGTGGGTGTTTAAGAGTGTGCAAGGTCTGTTACGGATTAAGGGCGACGGTTGGTGGTCGTGGTGGTGGTGCTTTCCACACCATCGTTCATCTGCATTTCGCCAGGAGAGGGATCACGGCGGCGGGTGGAACCCACAGCGGAGATCACAGCAATACCGGCGAGCACAATCACACCGATCCAGATCCACTGCTGGGCAACTCCAAGACTGTCGGCTGCCCAGGCCAGACCGGCAATCACGATGGCAAAACCAATGATGTAAATCGCGAACGAAGACATAAATCCTCCTTTGGCTGCTTTCACAGCGAGCCTGCTTCTTTGCTGACTTCATCATGCCGCGCCACGGCGTTTCAGCCATGAGAGGGACACCGCGAAAATTTCACAGTGTTTTGAAGATCCCTTTCTCTCCCCTTTATTTTGAGAGAAGACCTGCAATTGATCGGCAGAAAATCTCACAAATGAAAGGGTTGATAAAGGTCCCAGAAGGGTCCAAAGACCGCATCACCTGACACAAACCCCTGATCTCAAACTGTTTGCAAGCGAGGTTGTGGTCCCACACCCCTGGACAGGAAAAGCTCAGTCCACAACAGAAGCAATCCCACAACATGGGCATAAAAACCTGCTCCATACATCAGCAGAGGTCCATGGGGAGGCTGCAGACTGACCATCGAACTCTGGGCCACCACCTGTGACTGAAAAGTCTGCATGCTCTGATATGCCCACATCCCGTTGAGGAGCACCCAGAGACCAGTGAGGGCCAGCAACAGCCAGACCAGGGGATGTCTCCGTTTGCCAGGTTTCAAACCAGCAGGTAAGGCACAGGCCAGGAAAACCCAGGCAAACATGGGATTCATCAGAGACATCTGGGAGTGCAATACGGCCTGCTCAACCCCTGGAAAAGCGGTCAGAAGGCTCTGGTGCTGCCCTGCTGACAACCCTGTCCATCCCACAGGACTGAGGGACACATAAGGCAAAAACACTCCAGCAATCAAAAGGGCATACGCGGGGTAAATCAGGCGTTTCATGGTTTCAGGTACGAGGGGGAAAAGGGGAAAGATCCCCCAGACAAAAACAGGAGCACCTCTCAGTGCCCCTGCCAGAATTTCAAATTTCAGTGTTTTCCGAAGTGTCCAAGCTGGGGCACGTTGGGCTTCCAGGGCACCACTTCGATGATCTCGCCGTACAGGTCGTATTCGTCGGCGTCTTCCACCAGCACGCGCACGATGTCACCAATCTTGATGCTGCCTGCGGGGATGAGGCGGGCGGCTTCGGATTCTGCGAGGTCACCGTGAACGCACATCACACTGCCGTCGATGCCAGGGGCGTCCCATTTGCTGCGTCCGATCAGCTGACCGGGTTCTTCGTTGTAATCATCAATGATCACTTCGATCACGCGGCCAATCTTTTCCTGCATGCGCTCCAGAGAGATTTCCTGCTGCACAGCCATGAAGCGTTCCAGACGGTCCTGTTTGACTTCCTCGGGGACCTGTTCTGCAAAGCGGGTGGCGTCTGCTTCCTGAACATCGGAGTAGGTGAAGCAGCCCACGCGGTCCAGTCTGGCTTCACGCAGGAAGTCGAGCAACAGCTGGAAATCCTCCTCGGTTTCACCGGGGAACCCCACAATGAAGGTGCTGCGGATGGCGAGGTCGGGGCAGATGTCGCGCCAGCGTTTGATGGTCTCGAGTTGCTTGCCTGCACCGGGGCGACGCATGGCTTTGAGCACTTTTGGACTGGCGTGCTGCAAAGGAACATCCAGGTAAGGCAGGATTTTCCCTTCGGCCATCAGTTTGACCACCTCGTCCACATGGGGGTAGGGGTAAACGTAGTGCATGCGCACCCATGCCCCCATCTCACCGAGTTTGGTGGCGAGGTCAATCAGGTGGGCTTTCACCTGTCCGCCCTGGAATTCAGACTCGCGGTGGCGGATGTCCACGCCGTATGCACTGGTGTCCTGGGAGATCACCATGATCTCTTTGGTGCCAGAGGCAATCAGGCGGAAGGCCTCATAGAGCACCTCTCCGGCGTCTCTGGAGACCTGCAGGCCACGCAGTTTGGGGATGATGCAGAAGGCGCATTTGTGGTTGCATCCTTCGGCAATTTTCAGGTAGGCGTAGTGCTTGGGGGTCAGCTTCACGCCTGTATCTGGAATCAGGGAGGTGAAGGGATTGGTGTCCGGGGGAATCAGTTCGTGAATGGCGTCCATCACGCCTTCCACATCCTGGGACCCGGTGATGGAGTGCACCTTGGGGTGGCGTTCCCGAATGGTCTCCGGGCGCTCTCCAAGGCATCCGGTCACGATCACTTTTCCGGTGGCATCCAGAGCCTCTCCAATGGCAGAGAGGGATTCTTCCACTGCCGGGGTGATGAAACCGCAGGTGTTCACGATGACGGTATCAGCCTCCTCGTAGGTGGGGGCGATGTGATAGCCTTCCGCGCGAAGCTGCGTGAGAATGCGTTCGCTGTCCACAAGGGCCTTGGGGCAACCGAGACTGATAAAACCGACTTTTTTGATGTCAACACCCTGCGTCACAAAAAAACATTGTATGACAAATGGCCGGGGTTGTGTAGAAGAGGGTCACAATTGGTTAAGGCCGAGAGCCGGCGGCCCAGTGCGACCCAGCGACCCAGCCGATCAAACCGCTTTGATCGGCGCATTGGGGTCAAGAAGCCGTCTGGGGAGCACGTCATCCGGGCCGAGACAGAGCCGAGAGCCGAGAGCCGAGAGTAAGGTAAATTCCAGAATTGCTGGCATCAATCAAATGATGCGAGCAAGGTCCGCTGTTCTTGAGCTTACGATGTGTCTGCTGGTCGAGCCAGTGCCCAGTGCGACGTGGCTCGAACTCTGGTGGCAAAAGATCTGATGTCATTTGGGGGTTCTCCCCTACAACACCTTGTTCAAGAAAAAGCTTCCCACTCTGCCCTCGGCCCTCGGCTTTGATCAGGCAACTGGTATGCAACTGGTATCAAACCGGTCCCAACCTTTCATGATCAAATTCTGACATTTCAGTCAACAGCTGCACTTTGTTTTCAAAATGATCAGAGCGTTTTTTACTGGGTTTTAGCCCAAAGAAAAAGGGGTAACGGATATGTCCAAGAAAGGAAAAACCTGCGACTTTCGCAGAAGCGTTTACAAAAATTGGTATGCCCCTGGAACGTGCAGTGCAAGGGATAAATGACTGGACTGGTCTTAGGATCTTGCAGCTTGATCAGAATGTGATTAATATGAGCTCAATTACCAATCATTCTGATCAAGCAAATTGATCAAAGTGCGCAGAGGGTTCCAGCACCGCCTGAAATTCTCTGGCATGACCTGATCCATTTGACCATCAGACCCATGTCACCCATCCCTCTGGTTCACCCCGCTCAACAAGGAGAGAAGTCATGAAAGCATCTGCAGTCAAGCTCATTGCCCTCAGCGCCACCCTGCTCGGCACCGCCGCCCTCGCCACCGACGTGAAAGTGGTCATTCCCTACTACAGCGCTGCCACCGAACCCTTCTTCAAGAAAATGGAAGCAGGCTACGAAAAAGCACACCCCGGCGTGGACATCAAACTCGAAATTGTCAACTGGGACAACCTCTACGATAAACTGACCACCGACATTGCCGGGGGCACTGCACCGGACATCTCCATCATCGGGACCCGCTGGCTCACCGATTTCGTGAAAAACGACATCGTGGAACCCCTGGATGGCTACATGAGTGCCACCGTCAAAGGCGGCTTCATTGACGCCTTCCTGGAACCCGGAAAACTGCAGGGCAAGATTTACGGCCTGCCTGTGGCCGCCTCTGCCCGCGCCATGTACTACAACAAAGACGTGCTGGCCAAAGCTGGCGTCAAAAACCCACCCAGGACCTGGACTGAGCTGCAGAGCGTGTGCAAAAAGATCGTTGCTGCCAACATCAAAGACACCTACTGCTTCGGTCTGCAGGGCAAAGAAGTGGAAACCGACGCCTACTGGTACTACGCCCTGTGGTCCTACGGTGGGGATGTGGTGTCCGGAGGCAAGAGCGGCGTGAACTCCGCAGCTGCCGTGAAAGCCGCCAACCTCTACAAGAGCCTGATCACCAACAAGTACACCCAGCCTGGCGTGACCGGATACAGCCGCGAAAACGTGCAGGACCTCTTCAAGCAGGGCCGTCTGGGCTTCGTGATCACTGCCCCCTTCCTGATTGGACAGATTGCCAAGGAAGCCCCCAAGCTGAACTACGGCATCACCGCCATTCCCAAAGGCACCAAACAGGCCACCTATGGGGTGACCGACTCCATCGCCCTTTTCAAGACCTCCAGAGTCAAGAAGGAAGCCTTTGACTTCATGGCCTACGTGCTTGATGCCAGACAACACATCGAATTCACCAAGAACGAGGGCTTCCTGCCCATTGCCAAAGGTGAGGCCAGTGACCCCTACTTCACCAACAACGCCCAGCTGAAGATCTTCACCAACCTGCTGCCCGTCGCCAAATTTGCCCCCAACATTGCTGACTGGGAAAAAGTCGCGGATGCCACCAGCCGGGCGCTGCAGAGCATCTACCTGGGTCAGAAAGATGTGAAGGCTGCGCTGAACGGTGCTGCCAGCGAGGCAAACCAGGTCATCAAGTAAATGCTTTCGGAGAAGGAAGGCCTGCCTTCTCCTGAGCAAAGCGAACAGAAACCTTCGCTGCCTGATCCACCCAACACTCCTCCACCCTCTCTGTCACTCCTCTTCTTTTCTCTCCTGCCAGAACCTGGAACTCCCCTTTCAGGTTCTGGCCCATCCCGGGGCAGATCCCACCTTTCTTTCTCCCTCTGCCCCGGGTTCTTTTTACAGGAGCACCACATGAAACAAGAAAAATTTTCCGCCACGGCCCTGCTCTTCCCGAGTCTGCTGATGGCCCTGATCGTGCTGGGGTACCCGGTGCTGGAACTCCTGAACACCAGCACGCACAGCGTCAACAAGTTTTTCAACGTCGGGGATTTTGTCCTCTTTCAGAACTACGTCAACCTGTTTCAGGATGAGTTTTTCCGTGCGGCCCTGCTGCGCACCCTCTGGTGGACCCTGGGTGTGGTGGGCGGCACGGTGCTGCTGTCTTTTCCCATTGCCATGATTTTGAACGAGGATTTTCACGGTCAGGCCGTGGCCCGCACCATCATCCTGCTGCCCTGGGCGGTGTCCCTGACCATCATGGCAGTGGTGTGGAGGTGGGCTTTAAACGGTGAAAGTGGCCTCCTCAACCTCACCCTGCAGTCTCTGGGCATCACCAGTGAGCGCATCCAGTGGCTTGCAGAATCCAGCACCAGTTTCCCAATGGCAATTCTGATCGGCATTCTGGTGTCCATTCCCTTTACGGTGACTGTGCTGCTCGGGGGTCTGAGTTCACTGCCGAAAGACGTGTATGAAGCGGCCCGGGTGGATGGAGCCTCGGGACGCATCATGTTCACGCACATCACCCTGCCGATGATGAAACCCTTTGTGAGCATTGCGGTGGTGCTGAACGTGATTTACGTGTTCAACAGCTTCCCGATCCTGTGGGTCCTCACCGAGGGGGGTCCGGTGAATTCCACCGATGTGCTGGTGACCTACCTCTACAAAGCCACCAGTGCCAAATTCTTCGGAGATCCGGGCAAGGGTGCAGCCCTGGGCATCATCATGCTGATCCTGCTCCTGATTTTCAGCCTGGTCTATGCACGCATTGCCAGAGAGGGGGATGAAGTCCGTGCTTAAGACGCCTGCCACCCCATCCATTCCCCAGGTCAAATCCCGGAGCAACCTGATGCAATCCAAAGCGTTTCGCAGCCTGATCTACTGGCTGATCCTCAGTCCCATCGTCATCCTGACCCTGTTTCCCTACGCAGTCATGATCACCACGGCCCTGAAACCCCCCACCGAGGTGTACAGCAACCCGCCCACCTGGTTTGGAAGCCACCTCGAATGGGGGAACTTTGCGAAAGTGTGGGCACAGGGCTTCGGGCAGAACATGCTGAACAGCATCTGGGTGACGCTTGCTGCCACCTTCCTGGCTTTGCTGGTGAGTTTTCCTGCCGCCTACAGCCTGAGCCGTTTCAACCATTCTCGCCGTTTTACGGGATTTTTCAGGCAGTTTCTGCTGGTGACCCAGATGGTCAGTCCGATCATCATCACGGTGGGGATCTTCAAGGTGATTGCCAGCCTGAAACTGATTGACAGCTTCACTCCCCTGATCCTGATTTACGCCACCTTCAACATAGCGTTTTGCACCTGGATGTTGCAGAGCTACTTCAACACCATTCCTGGAGAACTTGAAGAGGCCGCCTGGATTGACGGGTGTTCCAGATTCCAGAGTTTCACCACCATCTTCCTGCCTCTGGCCCTGCCTGCCACAGCCATTGCTGCACTTTTCAGCTTCATCTACTGCTGGAATGAATTCGTGCTGGCCTTCCTCGTTCTGCGCACCCCTGAACATGCCACCATCACCATGCGGGTGTTCAGTCTGGTGGGGGGACGTTACACGGTGGAGTGGGAGCAGGTCATGGCTGCTGCGGTGCTTGCCACCATCCCGATGGTCCTGATGTTCGTGTTTCTGCAGCGGCAGATCATCCGGGGTCTGGCGATGGGGTCCATCAAGTGACCTTCATTTGAACCCTCTAAAAACAAGCTCTTCTCACAGAACAGGCAGAAAACCTGTTCTGTCTTTATTTTCGCTTTATAAACTGTACTGCAGAACCCACAAGATGGAACTTTCGCAACCCTCACAGGCTCTAAGAGACAGCTAAAGAAAGGGTCAAGCTGGGCTTCAACTTCGCTTCAGTCTCAGCCCGTAGCTTGTTATAGGAAGGCTTCTGGAGCCAGGAGGAATGCATGAGACGCATCAGTGCAGCGTTCACAGATCCACAGAAAGCAAGAAATGCGCTTGAACACCTGGGAAGCAACCCCCAGATGAAAATCAACATCAGGAAACTCAGTGTCACCGATCCCCGACTGCACCAGCAGGACGTGGGATTTGCCATCCTGTATGGCGTGCTGATCGGCACCATCGTTGGCCTTCTGGTCGGTTTTGTGGGATTTTTCAGTGTGGGGGGCAGTCTGGGCAACCTGCTGCTGATCAGCACCATTCTGGGCATGGTCAATGGGGCCGTGATCGGCAGTGTGGTGGATGCCGGAACCAAGCGTTCCCTGGCCCACCAGATTGACATGCTGCGCAAGAATGGTGCCCTGCTGATCGATGTGCAGGCCGAAGATGTTTTCGCAGAAACAGAAGCCTACCAGCAGTTCACCCGCAATCAGGGTGTGATTCTGCAGAGCAAATGAACCTGCGTGCCAGAAAGACCTGTCTGAAAATGACAGGTCTTTTTCATTGACGGGGAAGTAGAATCAGGCAGATGGCAGAACAGGGCAACATCATTCACTGCACCTGTGGCAGACAATGGCGTTTTCGGTGGAGCCAGAGAGGGCACATGGTGTATTGCAAACCCCGACCTTTCCTGGGCATTGTTTTTGGCTGGAAACTCTGGAAAGGCGGCTTCTGGCATGATCCCATCCCCAAATTCCGCTGTTTCTGTGGCCGCAACCTGCGCAATGTGCGCTGATCAGAGGCTGTTCAGAAACTCCAGGGTGGTCTTCTGGTAATCCTCGGCCATGCCACTGGTGATGAGTCCACTCGCCCCGTGAATGCCCACTTTTGGAATGTACATGGCCTTGCGGGTGCTGCCAATCAGCGGAAGCAACTGCCCCGGAAACCCTGTTTCGTTTTCTGGCATGATCATCAGCACAGGGGCCGCAATTTTCGGGGCGTATTTGATGACCTCCTGCGTGAGGTCCAGATCAGGACTCACTGGAGAATAGGCGACCACTCCCTGCACCTCATCTGGATGAAGTCCGGCATAATCCAGCACCATGGCTCCAGAAGTGCTGCTCCCGGAGAGGATCACCTTCTTGAGTCCTGTTTTCTGCTGAATCCAGCGAACCGCTGTTTCCACATCCACAAAAGCATCAAAAATGTCCGTGCTGCTGGCTTTTGTGAGGTTCTGGCACAGGCCATTGCTGGCTCCAATGCGCAGGTCCACGGCAATGGTGGCAAAACCCTCTGCTGCCAGTTTTTCAGGGAAGTTGCCATATTCGCAGGTGTTCGCACGTAAACTGTGCAGCAGAACAATGGCTGCTTTTGGGGTCCCTTCGGGGGCGTAATACTTCAGGTGAATGCTGCTGCCCTCATCGGTCTTCACCATGTGGGATTCCAGGGCGGATGCAGTGCAGCAAAAGGCCAGGGCAAGAGTCAGCCAGTTTTTCATAAGACTCCTCAGGGGTTGAATTTTGATATAGAAATACGATATCGCTTTTCGATATTGATTGCAATCCCCTGCGCAGGTTCGCTTTCTGCAAATCGGGCGAGCCAGCGGCCCGCCCCTACAGATGGTCGTCCCATACCCTTCTGCGTTCTGCGTGTCTCACCTTCAGCCTTCTGCCCTCAGATGTAAATCTTCAACGCATCCTGCAACCTGTCCTGCACCGCCAGATGGGCCGCTTTCGGGTACCAGGGCAGGTGACCGCATCTCTGCAACTGGATCTCCAGCACCCTCTGCAACGCTCTGGGAACAGGCATCCCCTCAAATTCATCCAGAAGTTTGCCCAGATCAGGGTGGGTGGTTTCAATTCTGCGGAACACATCCAGGTTGTCCATGCGGTGGTGTTTCGGCTGGCCTTCCACGATGGGGAGGTTCTTGTACATGTAGATGAAACTGCGCAGCACCCCGTTCAGAAAGACTTCACGGCCACTGGCCCGCTCTCCCCTGGCGTAACGGCCCATCGAGATGATGCTGCAGGTCAGCACCTTCCCGACATGGTGCCGCAAGTCCTTCTCCTGGGGCACCTGCTCTCTGGCACAATGCCTGAGGATCTCTGCGAGGTTCCCTTTGTCCACCATCAGGCTGTAGGCATTCACCCGTGCGTACCTGTAGAGTTCATCTTCACTGAACACAGCAAATTCCAGCAGGTGCCCCGTGTCACTGATCACCTGAACCCCGTGGTCGGTGTCCTGAAATCCCAGCTCAATGTTGAAACCCTCAGGAAGCCAGGAGAGGTCCTCACGGAAATGCTGCTGCAGGCCTTCCTTCGAGATCAGAAAAAAATCGTGGTCGCTCCAGCGGTCCTGTCTGCTGCTGTCCGAGGCAGATCCCAGAAACACCAGTCCAATCAGGTCTGGATGCTCTGCGGTTCTGGCAGCCAGCCTCTCTTTGAAAGCCTGAAATTCCTCTTTGTTCATGTGCCCACCTTAAACCCTCACACGCTGGAGACTTCAAGCCCCACCCAGGTCTGACATCAGGGCAGGGTTTGGGGTTCCACCTGATAGAACACATGGGTGATCCACATGGCCGGATCGGTCTCATGCCAGGGGCCCACCTCGAAATGCTCAAAACAGATGGGGCCAAAAGTCAGTCCGTGTTGCTGGGCAGATTTCACCACCGCCTGATGGGCCAGGTGCAGGGGTTCATAAGGGCCATTGTGGGTGGTTTTCAGGTAAGGGCCACCGGGCAGAATGGCATGATGGAGCGGCAGTCGAACAGACCCCGTGGCTTCCTGCACCTGCATTCCAAAGGTCACCTCAAAAGCCCTGGGATTGAGGACCCGCTGGTGTTCCAGCAGGCCCTGCATGCGCTCGGGGTCCAGTGCATTTTTCTGAATGGCAAAAAGGCTTCCTGAGGGCCCACTGGACATGGGTGAGAGTTTTTCGATGGCCTCCAGACGGTAACGCTCGATGTCTTTCAGGCCTGAAATGGTGGAGTAGGCAATCAGGGTCCGGTCCTGCAAAAAAACCTGCTCCACAGGGTAATTCTGTTTTTCCAGAGACACCTGATCCAGTTGCTGCAAAATGCGCTGATGGGTCTGGATCTGGCCCATGATGTGCTTGCGGTGCTTTTCCAGAATCTCTTTCGTCAGCTCTGGACTGTCACTGGCCAGAATCTGCCGGATGTCCTCCAGAGAAAGCTCCAGGGAACGCAACATGCGGATGCGTTCGGCCATCTCGAACTGTTCGGGCTGGTAGTAGCGATAACCTGTGTCTGGATCGGTGTAAAGAGGTCGAAAAAGCCCCACCTGATCATAAAACCGCAAGGACCGCACCGAGATGCGGGTCAGTTGCGAGAACTTCCCGATGGACAGCTTGGGCGTGTGCAGGTCTGGTTTCAGAGGTCCACCCTTTGCAGCGGCGCTTTTTTCAGGATGCCCTGGCGGTGGTACCATTCCAGGGTTCTGGGCAGGCCCACCTCCACAGGGGTGTACTCCAGGCCCAGTTCACGCACGGCTTTTGAACCATCTGTATGAATCCCATGTCTGCTGATCCGCACCATGTCCACGGGAACCCAGGGCGGCCTCCGGGTGATTTTGGACAGGCCTTCCAGCAGGTACCCCAGCCCCAGGGTGAGGTGATAAGGCAACTCCATCACCGGTCCCATGCCCATCAGTTTGCGGCCCAGATTCATGTAGTCTTTCACCCGCATGGCCGGGCCAGACAGCAGGTAACGTTCCCCCACCTGTCCTTTTTCTGCGGCCAGGATGTGCCCTCTTGCCACATCATCAATGTAGACATAGTTGTAGGTGCCATCCACCACACCCGGCAACTGGCCTTTCAGGATCTGCAGCAAAAGCTGCCCTGTGGGCTTGAAATCCCCTGGACCATACACATTCCCGGGATTCACAATCACCACAGGAAGGCCCTTCTGAACAAATGAAAGGGCCACCCGTTCAGATTCCACCTTGGCCTGTTCATACACGGCGTAATGGTAACCCCGATGCACGGTCTCTTCGGTGCCCACTGTCCCTGGGGCCTCACCGATGGTGTTGTAACTGCTGGTGTAGACCACCCTTTTGACCCCGGCGTCCAGGGCGGCCTGCAGCACATTTTTTGTGCCTTCCACAGCGATGCGGATGATGTCGGATTTGTTCGGCATCCACATGTCATAGACTGCGGCCACATGGTACAGGACGTCCACCCCCCGCATGGCCGACTTCACGCTTGCAGCGTCCAGCACATCCCCCTTCACCACCTCGACCCCGAGGGCCTTCAGGGGGTGTGCTTTTTCAGGGGTGCGGGCCAGCACCCGAATGCTGCGATGGTCTTTCAGGAGGTGTTGCACCAGTGCCCCACCCACGAATCCGGTCCCACCAGTCACCAGAATGGTCATGTTAGAAGTGTACAGTCCCACTGTGCACATTTCGGTGAGCATCCTCCACCATCAAAAACAGGAGGGCCTTGACCCTCCTGCCAGCTTTCCGAAAGTTCACCGGACCTTGATTTTTCCATCATCCAGGCTGTCAATGATCGCCAGACTGTAGATCTCAATGCCCAGGCTCTCCAGCAAGGTGCGCCCCCCTTCAAAACTCTTCTCGATGATGGTCCCGATCCCCACAAGCTGGGCTCCGGCCTGCTCCACGATGTCCACCAGGGCCTTGATGGTCACCCCACGGGCCAGGAAGTCATCAATGATCAGCACCCGGTCTTCTGGGGCAATGTAATCCGAACTGACACTCAGGGTCACCACATCCCCCTTGGTGCGGCTCACCGCACTCGCCTGATAGGTGGTGCCATTCATGGTCACAGGCTTCTTCTTGCGGGCATACACCACCGGAAGGTTCATCACCAGGCCTGTCGCATATGCAGGGGCAATCCCACTCACTTCTGCCGTCAGAATGCGGGTCGCCCCGTAATCCTGAAAGTGCGCGGCAAAATGCTCGCCCATTTCACGGGTGAGTTGCGGGTCCAGCTGGTGGTTGATGAACGCATCCACCTTGAGGATGCCACTCCCGAGGCTCTGGCCTTCACTGAGAATACGGTCTTTGAGGCTCTGCATCTTGAACAGTATAAGGCTGAGGGCAGAAGGCTGAGGGCAGAAGACAGAAGGTGAATGTAAACCCTATTGCCTTGCTCGACTGGAAGTCACATGGGGATTGTAGGGGCGAGCCGTCGGCTCGCCCTCTATTGCCAGCCCTCTCAACAAAACCCAGAAAAGAAAGCTGTGACAAAAAAATCCTCCCCTGACAGGGGAGGACCGGGCGAAGCTCGCGGTGGGGTGGGGAGTTACACGCCACCGGGATTCAATTTGGGGGTGAAAGGAGGATTGCTTTCCTTGCCAGAGTCGTCTTCTTCGTCGGGGAGTTGACCGCCTTTGAGGAGGATGCGGAACTCCTCACCCGACAGGGTCTCCCGGGTCATCAGGGTTTCCACCACCGTGTGCATCACGGGTTTGTACTCTTCAAGGATCACTTTGATCTTGCCGTACTGGGTGTCGATGATGCGTTTCACTTCATGGTCGATCTGGCGTGCGGTTTCTTCAGAGTAGTTTTTGGCATCCTGATAACCGCCGAGGTAGGTTTCGTTCTCGACCTGATGGGCGATCTTGCCCAGCAGGGGACTCATGCCCCATTCGGTGACCATCTTCCGGGCAATGTTCGTTGCCTTCTGGAAGTCACTCGAAGCCCCTGTGGTGATCTCACCAAAGATGATCTCCTCTGCCACCTGTCCAGCGAGCGCAACAGCGATCATGTCCTCCAAGACCCCTTGACTGTAGTGCATGCGGTCTTCGGGCATGGGCATCATGTACCCTGCAGCACGGCCTCTCGGTACGATGGTCAGTTTATGGACCCGGTCTGCATTGGGCAGTTTCTCTGCGGCCAGTGCATGCCCCACCTCGTGGTAAGCCGTGACCTTCTTGTCTTTATCGGAAATGACCCGGGATTTTCTTGCGGGACCCATCACCACCCGATCTGCCGCCTCATCGATGTCCTTCATGTTGATCCGCTTCCGACCTGCACGAGCCGTGATCAACGCAGCTTCATTCAAGAGGTTCTCCAGATCCGCTCCCACCATGCCTGGGGTGCGGGTCGCCACCACATGCAGGTCCACACTGGGGTCCAGCGGCTTCTTGCGAGCGTGAATCCTCAGAATCTGCTCTCTGCCCTTCACGTCTGGGGCATCCACCACCACCTGACGGTCAAAACGGCCAGGACGCAGCAGGGCGTTGTCCAGCACGTCCGGGCGGTTGGTGGCGGCCAGGATGATGATGTCGTGCTTGCTTTCGAAACCATCCATCTCGACCAGAAGCTGGTTGAGGGTTTGCTCTCTTTCGTCGTTGCCCCCACCGACGTTGAGTCCTCTTTTGCGGCCCACGGCGTCAATTTCGTCAATGAAGACGATGCAGGGGGCGGCTTTCTTGGCCTGCTCGAAGAGGTCCCGCACCCTTGCGGCACCCACCCCGACGAACATCTCCACGAAGTCAGAGCCACTGATCGAGAAGAAGGGTACTCTGGCTTCGCCTGCGACCGCTTTGGCGAGGAGGGTTTTCCCACTTCCGGGAGGACCCACCAACAAAATGCCGTGGGGGATTCTGGCCCCCAAAGCGTGGAAGCGTTCGGGGTTCCTTAAGAACTCAACGACTTCCTGGAGTTCGTATTTGGCTTCTTCACAGCCGGCCACATCACTGAAGGTCAGTTTGATGCTGCCTTCAGTCAATACGTGCGCACGGGACTTGCTGAACTGGGTCACGCCAGCGTCTGAGTTGGCCCGGACGCTGCGGTTCATCCAGAGGATCAGCAGGATGAACACACCCACCGAGGTGAGGGGCAGGATCAGGTTCCACCAGTTGAAGTTGCTGAGGGGCTGGATGTTGATGTTCACACCGTATTCCTGCAGGGCACGGGTGCTGAGCATGGGATCGTTGTTGAGGGTGCGAACGGTGATGACGGTCTTGCCGTCTTTGAGGGTGGCCTGAGCCTCAGTGGTTGCACCTTCTGGAATCAGGGTGACCGACTGGATGTTCTGGCTCTGCAACTGCTTCTGGAATTCGCCAATGCTGACTGCACTGCTCGGGGTGTTGCGGACCGCCACGCTGATCATGATCGCGAGGATGGCCACCACCAGAAACACCCACCAATAATTGAGTCCCCTGAGGTTCATGTTCTTATTTTAGGCACGTTTTCCTTACAAAGCTATGAACCTTCCTCACAAAGATCCTTTAACCTCGTGACTTTTTCGTTACAATTCCTGAGTGTTATTGACTCAAGTCTATTGACAAAGCTTACATTCACCGTTATGATGATCATTGTAACAAGCCTGTTTATGGCTTGCTGGAAGAAAAAACACCAAAGCACTGTAAAGGAGCTTGAACATGCCTAGAGCAGTAGGAATCGACCTGGGAACCACCAACTCTGTCATCTCCGTCATGGAGGGTGGCAAGCCCGAAGTCATCGTGAACGCAGAAGGCGCCCGCACCACCCCCTCCGTGGTGGCTTACAAAGGCGAGGACCGTCTGGTCGGCCAGATCGCCAAGCGTCAGGCCGCACTGAACCCCCACGCCACCCTCTTTGAAGTCAAACGCTTCATCGGTCGCCGCTGGGATGAAGTCAAAGAAGAAGCCAAACGCAGCCCCTTCAAGGTCAAAGAAGGCCCCGGTGGCTCCGTCCGAATTGAAGTGAATGGCAAGGACCTTGCCCCCGAGCAGGTCTCTGCAGAAGTGCTACGCAAACTTGTGGATGATGCCAGCGCCAAGGTCGGCACCAAGATCAAAGATGTGGTCATCACCGTGCCCGCATACTTCGACAACAGCCAGCGTGAAGCCACCCGCCAGGCCGGTGAAATCGCAGGCCTCAACGTGCTCCGCGTGATCAATGAGCCCACCGCTGCTGCCCTGGCCTACGGTCTGGAGAAAAAAGGCAACGAAACCGTGCTGGTGTTCGACCTTGGGGGCGGGACCTTCGACGTGACCATCCTGGAACTCGGTGATGGGGTCTTCGAAGTGAAATCCACCAGCGGGGACACCCACCTCGGGGGTGCCGACTTCGACCACGCCATCGTGAACTGGCTGGTGGCCGAATTCAAAAAAGAGCACAACTTCGACCTCACCAAAGACCCCCAGGCCCTGCAGCGCCTGATCGAAAGCGCCGAAAAAGCCAAGATCGAGCTGTCCAGCGCCACCGAAACCACCCTGTCCCTGCCCTTCATCACCTTCGACCCCGAGACCCGCACCCCCCTTCACCTGGAGCGCAGCCTGTCCCGTGCCAAGTTTGAAGAGCTGACCGCTGACCTGCTCCGCCGCGTGAAAGACCCTGTGACCCAGGCCCTGCGTGACGCCAAACTGAGCGCCAGCGACATCAACGAAGTGATTCTGGTCGGGGGTTCCACCCGCATCCCCGCTGTGAAACGCATCGTGCGTGACATCATGGGCAAAGAACCCAACGAGAGCGTCAACCCCGATGAGGCCGTTGCGCTGGGTGCTGCCGTGCAGGCCGGAATCATCACCGGTGACTCCTCCCTCGGAGACATCGTGCTGGTGGACGTCACCCCCCTCACCCTGGGTGTGGAAGTCAAAGGTGGCATGATTGCCCCCCTGATCACCCGCAACACCACCGTTCCCGCCAAGAAGACCGAAGTCTTCACCACCGCTGAAAACAACCAGCCTGGCGTGGAAATCAACGTGCTGCAAGGTGAGCGCCCCATGGCCGCCGACAACAAATCTCTGGGTCGCTTCAAACTCGAAGGCATTCCCCCCATGCGTGCCGGTCAGCCCCAGATCGAAGTGACCTTCGACATCGACGCCAACGGCATTCTGCACGTGACTGCCCGCGAGAAATCCAGCGGCAAGGAGTCCAGCATCCGCATCGAGAACACCACCACCCTGGACAAGGGCGAAGTGGACCGCATGGTGCGCGAAGCCGAGCAGAACGCCAACGCTGACAAGCAGCGCAAAGAACGCACTGAGAAGAAAAACACCCTGGACAGCGTGCGCATTCAGGCCCTCGGAGCCATTGACGACTACGCCTCTGCTCCCCAGGACCTGAAAGACAAGGTCAAGGGCATCGCCGATGAAGCCGAACAGGCCATCCGTGATGACGCCGACAACAGCAAACTGGACGACATCAAGAACCGTCTGGAAGGGGCCATCCGCGACCTTGCTGCTGCCGGTCAGCCTGCACAGGGCCAGGAAGGTCAGGGCGCACAGCCCCAGGGCAACCAGAAAGCCGATGAAGACGTGATCGACGCCGACTTCAAACCTGCAGACTGATTCCATCTGTACAATGACACCCTGTAGGGGCGAGGCATGCCTCGCCCTTTTTTAACAACAACCGTGACAAGGAGCGTGCAATGAGCGAAGAGAACCTGAAAGACCAGCACCTGACCGAAGATCAGGTGGATGACAATGACACCGACACCACCAGTGGTTTTGATCCCGACAACCTTGACCCTGAAATGATGGCTGGCGTCCAGAAGATGATGGAGCAACTCCAGCGTGCCGATGAGCTCGAAAAAGAAGTGAACGACCTGAAAGGCAAATACGCCCGTCTGCTTGCCGACTTCGAGAATTACCGTCGGCGTACCAATCAGGATGTGCTGGACGCCCAGGGAGCAGGGGTGGCCAAAGCCGCAGAAGTCCTCTTCCCCATCCACGACGATCTGGATCGTGCACTGCAGGCTGCACAGCAGAACCCGGACAGTGTGATTGGAGGTCTGCAAGGCGTGCTGAACAACCTGCTGCGTTCCTTTGAAAAACTGGGTCTGGAACAGACCGGCAAAGAAGGGGAGCAGTTTGACCCCAATTTCCACGAAGCCCTCACCGTGGTTCCTGGCGAACAGGACGATGTGATCGTGCAGGTGTACCAGACCGGCTTCAAGATTGGAAGCCGCCTGATCCGTCCTGCCCGCGTGGTGGTCAGCAAGAAATAACGGCTGAGCCATCGGCCCATCCATACACACTGTAGGGGCGGGCCGATGGCTCGCCCTTCTCACAAGGAGGTGAGTCATGGCCTATAAGGACTATTACGACATCCTCGGGGTGAGCAAGACCGCCTCCGAAGATGAAATCAAATCTGCCTACCGCAAACTGGCGAAAAAATACCACCCGGACAAAAACAAGGATGATCCCGGTGCTGCAGACAAATTCAAGGAAATCGGTGAAGCCTACGCGGTCCTCTCCGATGCCGAGAAACGCAGGTATTACGACCAGTTCGGGGCCACCGGACAGGTTCCTCCAGGGGGTTACCCTGGTGGCGGCTTCAACCCTCAGGATTTCCAGGGTGGAGCGGCAGGGTTTGATCCCAGCCAGTTCAGTGATTTCTTCCAGCAGCTGTTCGGAATGGGAGGCATGGGAGGACGCGGAGGAAGCTCACGCTCCGGTGGCTTTCCCTTCGGTGACATGTTCGGAGGGGGATTTCAGGGGCAACCTGAACCCCAGGCCCACAACCTGCAGGCCAGCCTGAACATCTCCTTTCAGGAAGCCTACACTGGAGGTCCCAAAACCATCCAGATCGATGGAAAACGTCTGGAAATCAACATTCCTCCCTACACCCGCCACCACCAGAAGCTTCGTCTGAGGGGTCAGGCTCCAGGTGGAGGGGACATCATCCTGCGTCTGGATGTGAACCCGGATTCCACCTTCACGCTGGATGAAAACGACGTGCGGGTCAGTGTGGCTGTGCCCGTGACGGTTGCTGTGCTGGGAGGCAAATGGAAAGTCCCCACCCTCAAAGGGAACGTGGAACTGACCATTCCGGCTGGCACCAGCAGCGGCAAAACCCTGCGCCTGCGGGGTCTGGGCTGGAAACACAGGGACCACACCGGAGACCAGCTGGTCACCATTCAGATTCAGGTGCCCAGGGAACTCAGTGACCGGGAACGGGAGCTGTATCAGGAACTGGAATCGCTGAGGGGTTAGATCCCCCTGTGCATCGCTTCGCCTGGCACTGTCCCCCTTCGTTAAGGGGGACAGCTTCGAACGCATTGAGAAGCAGTGGAATCTGCCCCCCAGCAATCTCAAACGCCCACCATCCAGCATTCATGAAATCCATTTAACATAGACACCCCCTTGAGTTTTCATATTTTTGACAGCCCATGCCTGATACACTACCCCCTTGATGAAGGCTGGCCTGATTTTCCTCTCGCTGTCTCTGCTGGCAACAGCCCAGGCAAACCGTTTTGCCCCGGAGGGGGCAGGTGCCCTGATGCGGCTTCCCCATGCTGAGGGCGACGCTTACCTGTGGATTCCGCACAGCTGCAAAAGCAAAGCCTGCAGCATGATGGTGGTGTCCCACTCCAGAGGCAACACCTCTGATGCCACCCTGCAAAAACCGCACCTGATGGCTTTCTTTGAGACTTTCGTGGAGAACGGGGTTGCGGTGCTGATCAGCAATGACGCTGGCCCCAACACCTGGGGCAACGAAAAAGCCCTGCTGTACCTGAAAAACGTCTGGGAGGAAGCCCGCAGGAAGTTCAACTTTGGTGGCAAGACCTTTGCGATGGGGTACAGCATGGGAGGGGTCCCAGCCACCCTGAGTGTGCAGAAACAGCTGTATCCCGTCTCTGCCCTGATCCTGATTGATGCGCGGGTCAACATGCTGGGTTATGAAGCCTCCGATCCAAAACGGGTGCAGGAGATCAAGGTGGCCTATGAACAGCCAGATGGGGCAGTTGTCGGGCAGGTCCATGATCCCATGACCGGGGCTTTTTCAGGCAATGTCCCGGTCATGGTGATTGGCAGCAAGGACGACAGAACGGTTCCCTTTGAGGACAATGGAGAGAAGTTCTTTGAGCTTCATGGCAAAAACCCCAGCAGTGTGATGCTGCAACTGCCAGGAGGCCACCTGCACATGAACCGCTGGGACCCTGACACTGCACGGGACATCCTCGGATTTCTGAAGCACCTGCAGCCCATGCCTGCACCAAAACCGCTGGAAGCCAGCAGAAAATAAAAGAAGGACGCCAGAGGCGTCCTTCTTTTATTTTCCCTCTGGATCAGCGCAGCAGTCCAGCCCTCAGGCGGTGCATCTGCAGGGTGTGGGAGAACACGAGCAGACCTCCACTGAAAAGAAGCACCAACGGGATGGAGGACACAGCAGTGAAGTCCAGCACGCCCCAGTGGTTGAAGGCCCCCAGGTACCACAGCACAAAGTAGAACACTTCGAAGAGGGTGTGGTTCTGGCTGATGGCTCCCAGAGCCACCGCAAGGGTGGCGGTGAACAGGACTGCGGTCAGGACAGCCAGGGCTTCCAGCACCTGTCCGGTCAGCAGCAGGCGCAGGAACACGCTGCTGCACAGGGCAGCCCCAATCAGGAAAGCGGTGCACCATTTTGAGAACAGCAATTTCTCTCCATTCAGGGTGGTGAAAAGCACACCTGTCAGCTGATGGGCATGGGCACTGCTTCCCAGCCTGGAGAGCACCAGCACTGGAGCAATCAGCAGCAGGGGGAGCATCACTTCTGGGAAAACAAAGCCTGCAGCCCACAACGCTGCTGCCAGCACCATCAGCACTGGTGGGATGCCTTTCAGGGCAATCCTCAATTCAAGCCTGAGCACGTTCAGCCATGCGGGCATGGGCCGCAGGTCTTTGACCAGCTTCTGGACAGCAGAAACAGTTCTGTGCTGGGTTTTGTGGGGAACCTGATAGAGGGCTGCGCCCCAGCCCAGCAGCAGAATGCCTGCCAGCATCCATCCCAGACGACCCAGCAGGTATGCAGGGGTCCAGTCAAACCCGGTCCAGGTGAAGGTGTGGATGTTCAGGTTGTCCGCGACCCCAATGTTGACCTCCTGCAAGTTGGGCTGGTTGCTGATGCCGTAAAGGATGTCTTTCAGGACAGCAGCAACCCCCAGAGGGTCAGGAAAATCGCTGGTGATGGCCAGACTGGGAATCACCAGGGCCGTCCACAGGAAGAAAAACACAAGGTTCCCTGCACCTCCTCGCAGGCCCCGTGCAGCCTCGAAGAACACGGCAAGGCAGCTCACCAGAAACATGCTGGGCAGGGTGATGAACAGGGTGGGCAAAAAGAGCTGTGCTGCATCAATGCCGGTGGCCTCACCACGAAAAAGCTGCAGTGGGAGGGCAGTGATGGCCACAATCAGGGTCAGAAAGGACAGCAGGGCAAAGTTGCTGAAGGCTTTCGAGCACAGGTAGGTGAATTTCTGGATGGGACTGCTCAGGGTGAGTTGCCAGAGGCCCAGTCGGTGGTCCCGGTCCAGGGCATTTTTCACCAGATAAAACCCGGGCAGAATGAAGAGCATCGAACCCAGAATGGCGACCACCACCCCCACCCAGGCAGAGTTGTAGATGCCACGGGTGTTCATGGTGGTCAGGGTGACATAAGTGGCCTGTGAATCCGGCAGGTAATAGCCCGTCAGGATCACCATCACCAGCAGGGCCAGAATCATGTGAGGGCTGCGCAGGCGGTCTTTCAGGTCAGCCGAGGCGAGGCGCAAGCTGCGCATGGAACACCTCCTCCTTGCGGGTGTGGAACAGGTAGGCGTCTTCCAGGGAGGGGGTTACAGGCTGTGCATCGGGGTGAGGGGGCGTGGTACCGAGCATTCGCACCAGGACGCCATCTGCCTGCTGCACGCTGGCACTGATGACCCATTTGCGTTGCAGGTGCTGAAGTTCCGCTTCGGGGACCAGATGCTGCCAGACCTTGCCTTTCATGCTGTCCTGCAAAGCCCTGGTGTCGTTCTGGAACACCACCTGTCCTGCTGAGAGCAGAATCACCTGACGGGCTGCGGACTCCAGATCCGACACAATGTGGGTGGAAATCAGGATGATGCGTTCTTTTGCCATGGAGAGCAGCAGTTGTCGGAAACGCACCCGTTCTTCTGGATCAAGGCCCACGGTGGGCTCATCGAGGATCAGGAGGTCCGGTTCTCCAAGCAGGGCCTGGGCAATCCCCACCCGTTGCCGCATCCCACCGGAGAAATCACCAATGGGACGGTGCAGGGCACTGGAGAGGTTCAGGGCGTCCAGCAACTCCAGTGCCTGCTTTCTGGCTTTCAGGGACGGGATGTTTTTCAGGGCAGCCACATAATCCAGAAACTCCAGTGGACTGAGGTTGGGGTAGGCATTGAAGTCCTGGGGCAGGTAACCCAGACGGGAACGCAGCACCTGCGGCCGCCCGGTGATGTCCTCCCCGTTCCAGAGCAGCTTTCCCCGGGTGGGCCGGGTGAGGGTGGCCAGAATGCGAATCAGGCTGGATTTTCCTGCCCCGTTGGGTCCCAGCAGACCCGTGATTCCGGGTTGCAGATGGAGGTTCACATCCTGCAGGGCGATTTTCTCTTTCGAATAACGGTGGGTGAGGTGCTCAATGCTCAGGTCCATGTTCATTGCTCCTGGATGAATGTGCGGTGGTCTCAAAGAAGGGCCGCAGCGTTCTGGCCCTCATGATTGCCAAATGTACTGCACATGGAGGAGCAGGACTTCATCCAAAAGGAGGAGATGGGAATCAGGGACAAAAAGAGAAGCCAGACGCCTCTGAATTTCTGAAGGCGTCTGGCACCGTTGATTTGGAAATGTCTGCAGGATTTTTTCAGAGTGTCCCAGCAGGCTTTGCTCCGCCTGCCAGCACAATGTTCTGGCTTGCTGCCCACTCAGAGATCGGTCTGCGCTGGATCGCTGTGGCCATCAGGTCCGGAAACTGGTCCGGGGTGCAGGCAAAGCTGGGAATGTCAAAACCTGCAAAGGCCTCTGCCACACGGTGGTCAAAGCCAGGTTGACCGTCGTCGTTGAGGGCGAGCAATGCCACCACCTGCACCCCAGAGGCTTTCAGGTGGCCTGCGCGGCGGATCATGGCTTTCTGGTCTCCCCCTTCGTAAAGGTCGCTGATCAGGATCAGGATGGTTTCTTCGGGCCGCTCGATCAGCTTTTCGCAGTAAGCAAGTGCCTTGTTGATGTCGGTGCCCCCACCGAGTTGAATTCCGAAAAGCACCTCCACAGGGTCCGAAAGCTGGTCGGAGAGGTCCACGATCTCGGTGTCGAACACCACCATTTTGGTGCTGACAGACTTGATGGAAGCCATCACCGCACCAAAGATGCTGGAATACACCACCGAAGTGCCCATGCTGCCCGACTGGTCAATGCACAGCACAATGTCCCTGAGGGCAGATTTCTTGCGGCCAAAGCCAATTCTGCGCTCTGGAATGATGCTCTTGTAATCCTGCTGGTAGTGCTTGAGGTTCGCCCGGATGGTGCGGTTCCAGTCCATCTCGCTGTGCTTTGGACGGTTGTTGCGGATGGCCCGGTTCAGGCTTCCAGTGATGGCCTCCCGCATGGGCTCGGCCAGTTTGCGCTCCAGATCATCCACGACCTTGCGAACCACCAGACGGGCAGTGTCTTTCACCTTGTTGGGCATCACGGACTGCAGACTGATCAGGGTGGCCGCCAGATGCACATTTGGCTCCACGTTTTCCATGAATTCGGGTTCCAGCAGCATGCGTTCCATGCCCAGACGCTCGAAGGCGTCTTTCTGCATGACTTTCACCACACTGCTGGGGAAAAATTTGCGGATGTCTCCGAGCCACGCTGCAGCTTTGGGGGCACTGGACCCCAGACCTCCCGAGCGGTCCGAGTCATAGAGGGCTTCAAGCGCTTTATCCATGCGCAGGGCTTCACCCTGAAGTTTGCAGCCTGTGCCGTCCTGTTGCCCTCCCAGGATCAGTCTCCAGCGTTCCAGGCGGTTTGCGTTGTCCGGGTTTGAAACGGAATTTGAATGGTTTGTGGTCATGGGTGTCCTCTGGTTTATTTTAGCACGAACAGAATTCTTTGCATTGTTTTTGTGTTATAGCGTAATCACCCCTCACGGTTCCAGGCCAACCAAAGCAAGCAGGGTCATGGGATGTCTTTCCTGCTCTGGACGATCTGCTTTTCTCTGCCCCACACTCAAAGTAAGATTCAGGACTGGAAACCCCCACGGTGTTCCCTCTGGAGGAGTGCACAATGCTGGAATTTGAACACCTTACTTTTTCATTTGACCGTCAGGTCATCTTTCAAGACATGCAACTGGCCCTGCCCCAGAACACGTATGGCCTGATCGGGCGCAATGGCAGTGGAAAATCCACCCTGGTCAAACTCCTGCTGGGTGAACTGCACCCTTCCCAGGGTCGCATCCTGTTCGACGGCAAGCCCCTGATGCCCTCCTGCATTTCCTACATCCCAGAGAGCCTGAGTTTCGGACTGGACATACGGGTGCAGGAGTTTTTACGCTACATGGCTGGCATTCGTGGACTCAGCCTGAAGTGCATGCTGCAGATTGCAGAACAGCTGCATTTTGATGCCTTCCGCAGCCCCATGCGTGACCTCTCCTACGGAATGCTGCAAAAACTCAACTGGATTCAGGGACTGGCCAAAGAGCAGGCCCGGATCTTGATCATGGATGAAGCCACCGTGGGTCTGGATGATGGTGCCCGCAACCAGGTTCTGGCTTATTTCAAAACCCACTTTGCAGACCGTCACGCTTTCATGATCTCCCACCGCCTGGATGACCTGCTGACCACCAGCACTGCCTACCTCGCCCTTCAGAACCACACCCTGCACCCCATCGATATTTTTAAATATGTGGATGTGCATCTGAAAGAACAACATGGAAATGCCATCGTCACCACCACCCGCCCTTACCACCAGAGGGGAGACATCGACCCACAGAGGCTGCTCGGCATGGAAAACAGCATCGATTATGAGCGGCTGTACGGAGACCAGCATGGGTAAAATGCTGCTTCTGGTGCGCCTGATGCTGCACGAGTATTACCTGCGCACCTTCTGCGTGATGGAAATCTTGATTGCCTTTCTGGCCTTCACGCTCAGTGACCCTTCCCAGGACCCCCTGATGTTCCAGGAGCAACTGAGCCTGATGTTCTGCCTGACCAGTTTGCTGCTCGCATCCCGTCTGACGAGCCGTTTCAGGGGAAGCCTGCCGCGCATTCTGCGTGCAGAACTGGGCACCACCACCATTGCTCTGGGTCAGAACCTTGCCACCACGGTGCTCACCACCCTGCTGTATCTGCCCCTGATCCTGCGCTACAGTGTCCAGAGCCAGACATTGCCCACCAGTCTCCCTCATCTGATCCTGATGGCCTTTTTGTGCAGCAACCTGTTTTCTGTGCTGCTTTACAGAAAACACCTGAGCCTCAATCAGGGAGCAAAAGCCATCAACTCCACCTTTGGCCTGGGTGTCCTGCTGATCCTGGGGTGTTATTTTCTGGGCTCACGCTCTCAGGTGGGGCAACTGCTGCCCTTTTTTGCCGGAGATGCGAACACCCTCCTGATCGCCATTCCCAAAACCCTGCTGTACTCTGCCCTGCTGCTGTGGAGCCTCCGGCACTTCACAAGACGCAAAAACATTCTGATGGATTGAACATCAGTCCTTTTTCCAGAACTGCCACCACTGCCTGCGCCTGGTCTGCATCTGGGCAATGAAATGGCGCATCTCTCCGGCCTGCAGGACTTTTTGCTCATCGGGCACAAAAATGAAATGCACCTTGAAGAGTTTGAAAGGCCCTCTGGGTTTCAGGGTGTGCTCCTGAACGGCCTCCACCCCCAGTTCCCAGGGTTCCCCATTAAGCAGGCACTCCACAAAAGGTTCATTCCCCTCCATGGAGTGCATCACCAGACGCCAGTCGTACACCCCGAACTCGGTGAAATCGGTGGGAATGGCCCGCTGATTGACCAGTTCCACCCATGGCTGGGAGTGAAAGTGACTCAGCACTGCAGCACGGGTCTCAGGCTTCGGGGCACGCACCTGAGGGGTCCCCACATAAACCTTCCAGGTGCGAAGGAGACCAAACTCCGCATTCAGGCTGAACACCTGGTACTCGGGCTCCATGTTTTCAACGCACTGCCAGAGCACCTCATACATGGCGTTGCGCCAGTTGCGGCAGCCCTCATGGATGGCCTCCTGCGCGTCCTGCCCGAACTCGGTGATGCGTTCAGAAAGGGGACCGGACTGGGGATAGCGTTCCAGAAAGACCCGGAACTCCAGACCCACCTGCACCATGGTCGGGTGCTCCTGGCGGGCAAACTCCCGCACGGAACCCTTCATGCCTGGAAGCGAGAACGTGACGTCAGACTCCCGCACCCTCACCTGCATGGCCGGGAACATCTGACGCAGGCTCTCTGCAATCCATTTTTCGGACATTCACCCCTCCGGGAGTTGCCAGTCGATCGGGGGCAAATTTGCCTCCTCAAGTGCCTGATTGGTGCGACTGAAAGGACGACTGCCAAGAAAATGCTTCACACTTAACGGACTCGGGTGGCCTGACTCCAGCACCACATGCTGCGGGCCAGAGATCAGTTTCTTCTTCTTCCTAGCGTAACTGCCCCAGAGGATAAAAACCACCCTTTCGGTCTTTCGATTCACCGCCTGAATGATCGCATCCGTAAATTCCTCCCAGCCCTGGTTGGCATGGGAGTTGGGTTCTGCTTCCCGCACGGTGAGCACAGCATTCAGCATCAGGACACCCTGCTCTGCCCAGTGGATGAGTTCCCCATGTTTCGGAGCCTTGAAACCCACATCCTCTTTCAATTCCTTGTAAATGTTCTTCAATGAAGGCGGAGGGGTCACGCCCTTTTTCACACTGAAACTCAGACCATGCGCCTGACCTGCACCGTGATAAGGGTCCTGGCCCAGAATCAGCACCCGCACGTTCGCATAAGGGGTCAGTCTGAGGGCCGAAAACAGGTCCTCTCTGGGAGGGTAAACCTTGTTGTTGGCGTACTGCTCTTCCAGAAAGGCTTCCAGAGCAGCAAATTTTGGGGAATCCAGGACATCTTTCAAAACGTCTTGCCAGTCAGCGGGGATTAATTCACGTAGGTTCATGGGTTACTCCTTAATTGTTGGATCTTTATTGCTGGAAAGGTTGTAGGCCGAGTGTGTTAAGCAGAAGGCAGAAGGTCGAAGGCAGCGACCCAGTGCGAAGCAGGCCGTACTGCAAGCACGTCTTGGGGGTCAAGACAGAAGGCATGGCACAGGAAAACGACTTCATCGTTTTTACGGCCTTCATGAAGCTCTGGCATCAGCTTTAAAGAAGAGCCTTCTGCTTTCTGCCTTCTGCTCTCACCCATCATGCGCTCCCCAGAATCATGTGCAGCAAGGGAAGCACTTTTTCCCCTCTCTGAACATTGACCCCTTCATGGTCACCAGAGGCAATGAGGCTCTGGCCCTGTCTGGCCTGCTCTCCGAGTTTCTGGCGTTCTGCTGGGACAAAGGTGGAGAAGGTGCGTCGCATGAGGGGGAGGATGCGCTGGAAGCCCTCATCGGAAAGTTCACTGACCCACTGGTCGAGCAGATTCCAGAGGTTGTGGTCGTGGATCAGGATCAGGCCACTGCCTTTCAGGAACCCCTCGGCCCAGTTGGCGGCCTGTTCGGGTTCAGGGTTGCTGAGGCCCAGACGGAAAGATTTCGAGACTTCTTCGGGGGTGAGTTCATGGGTGTCGTTCAGCAGGCGCACCACCCGTCCAGTCACCAGACCATGCACGCCGCTCTGGGTGGAGATTTTTCTCAGGGCACGCTGCCACTCCTTCAGGTATTCTTCGTTTTGCAGGTTGCGCAGGGCAGCGTGGGTGCTCTGGATCAGTTCCATCATCTGTGTGGCGGCTTCATCGTCCAGAGAGGCCACAGCATTGGACAGGCCCACGCACACCCGGGCGATCAGGCCATCAAGCACGTGCAGCAGAAGCTGGGTGTCGGTCTGGCGCACGTTGCCGTAACGGGCCACCTGCCCGAGACTGGGAATGGCCTGCATCAGGTGGGTCACATCCGTGCTGCTTGCGGCCAGATCACTGAGCTTCTCAATGCTTCTGTGGGTGGCCTCGGACAGGTTGGCCAGCAAGGTGTCCTGCAAAACGTGGGTGACTTCTGGCAGGGCCGTGGCATGCTGGATCAGCTCCAGAACACGGTGCTCTGAAGCGGTTGCGACGGTTTGCCCGTAACGTCCAGCCTCAATCAGGCGGATTTCATATTCAGGCATCCATTGCAGGGTCCAGCCTTCCTTGAAGGTGCCCTTGGTGGACACCGGACGGAACTCCCCCCAGTTCACCCCGAGCAGGCGAAGTCGGTGCAGCACCTGGGAGCGCTCCAGATCGGTCTCTTTGCGAAGGTCCAGATCGATGTCCTTTGCTCCAGCAGAGGGCTGCAACCGGAGGCGTTTCTGCAGGGCCTGCAGGTCACGGGAAAGAGGAGCACTGGGCACCTCTGCAGGCACCGTTCCAAGCTCCTCACCCAGGATCAGTTCCTGATGAATCACCTGCACCATCGAATCATCCCCGAAGCACAGCACGGCACGCACAGCGTCCATCAGTTCAGGAAGGCCAGGGACCTTGCGCTGGGTCAGGGCGGTCAGGGTGTCGGCCAGACGCACCGCCTCAATCACCGAGGCACTGGAAGCGTCCAGGTCTTTGCTTCTCAGAAGCTGTGCCACCCGCACCATCCAGGAGACGGTGGGATTCTCGGGATTTCGCCACAGATGCGAATACCAGCCTGGAGATTCCACCCCGGCCCCATATCCGCTGCTGAAGGCCAGACGCCCGTGGGTCCAGGGCACCCAGGTCATGGCGACTTTGGTCTTCGGGAGGTCTTTCAGGAGGGCTTTGTCTGCTTTTGCGTTGCCCAGATCCAGCAGTGCAGGGGCGTGCCATGCTCCGCAAATCACGGCAATCTTCTCAAAACCGTCCTTCTGGGCTTTGCGGATGGTTTCCCGCATGAAAGCTTCACGCTGTTCCTCGAAGGCGGTGGCCGGTCTGGGGGCATCTTCGGGAGTCACCAGAAGCTCCCTGAGGGCACCCATCGCACCCAGCACCGCCTCAAAGATCCCCTCTTCATTGCCTCTAAGCTCCACATGGTGCTCCCACCAGCGTTCACTGTCCGAATAACCTGCAGCCTCTGCCAGATGGGAAATCGGGTCCTTCTGGAAAGGGCTTGCCTCGATCATTTCTTCCACAACGGCTTCCCGGGGGGCAAGCCAGTGCACTTGCGGCATGTCCATGAAACGCACCCGCACACCATGCTGGGCACCGTATTTCATGGCAATCCACTCAGGGCTGAACTCTGCAAAAGGAAAGAAGGCACAGCGACCCGGATCTTCTGGAACATAAGAAAGCATGGCCACCGGGGGCTTCAATTCTTCGGATTCCAGATACCCCAGCAGAGGTTCGGCCTCAGGGGGGCCTTCGATCAGGATCACATCGGGTTCCAGTCGTTCCAGGGCAGCTTTCAGGCTGCGGGCGGACCCTGGTCCGTGGTGACGGATGCCAAAAAGATGCACATTTGACACGATTTACTCCCGTTTCTGCCACTTCATGTGGACTTCGATTTTACGGCTGGCTTCGCCTTCCCAGGCCACCTGCAATCCTGCATCCTTCAGGGTTCTGAAAATGGCTTCAGCAATGTCTTGTTTGATCTTAAGATCGTTGTAAAAATCCTGATATCCCAGATAGAGCTTCCCATTCTCAATCACCTTGTCCACATGATGACCCGTGTAATAAACATAACCCTCGATTTTTACGGGCTTTGAATCCAACCAGCCATAATAAAATTTATCTTCTATTTCCAGTTCGTCAAATGCATCTATAATGCCAGATCGCTGGAGCCTGTAAATGACCTCAAATTCCATAGACCTTTCTTTTAACTCATCCAATGCTTCATATGGTGCTGAAGAGGAAGTGCCCTTCATGTTCTGCAACACCATGACGCCTTGGCGTTCCAGTTCAGCAAAAGCTTGCTGTAGAAGGTCATGATCCGTAGGAAATTCCCAGCTTTTTTGTTCCTCTCGAAATTCCCCAAACAGACGGTCCACCAGGGCCTCAAAGGGCGCACGATTATCTGGATTTCTCCAATCTGTCACATAATCCACAAGAAACCATTGCTTAAAAGTCTCTGCAGTGTCAAAACCACCCCAGATTCGTAGACGCATTTGCTCTTCAATTTCTTTCCAATCTTCCATCTTTTACCCTGCTCCCCCGTACTTGTAGGGGCGCAGCGTGCTGCGCCCTCTCCCCCGTCATGGCAAAAGCTTTTACCCGTCCATCTCCCCCTGATAAAGCCCCATGTCCCTGGCCTCAATGGAGTAGATGGTTGAGGTTGCCGGCGTGTCCCCGTAGAACACCAGATCCACACCTGAGGCAAATTTGAGGGTCAGGTTTTCGGGATCGTAGGTGTAGGTCAGGTTTTCGGCCTCGGCGGCACGCATGGTGTCGAGGATATGCACGCCCTGTTTCAACACCCAGGGATCAAGTTCCTGTGTGCTTCCCAGCGTGGGAACCTCGAAGTCCTGGGTGTGGATCATGTAAAGCTGTTTGCCTTTTGGGGTGAAGGCAAACTCGAACAGGCCATATTCCAGCGTGTGGGCGAAAGTGTCGGTGTACTCGTAGGTGGGTTCACCCAGAGCAGCTTTGAGGTCTTCTGGGCTGGCCCCAAGGGGAACACCAGCGAAGGCGCGGGTTTTCAGGAAGTCCAGGAGTTGGATCATGGGAAGGGTCCTTTCAGGTCAGATGGTCTCTAAATACCCGAAAAACTCATCGGGCGTCAATCCATCCGGGGTGGTTGCTTCTGCATCCTGAAAAGCCTCCAGCCGCTGTTGAGGGGTGAATTGCAGTTGCTCAAAGATGGGGAGCACCTGCTGAGCATAAGCCTCCAGTGCTTCCCGCACAGCCCGATTGCCTTCTGGTTCGTACATCCCAAACCGTTCTGGCAGGGTGTATCCGGGTCGGGGTTTGAGGACGCTGAGGTACACCGCATCGAACATCTGCTCCCGAACATCGGTGTCAAAGATCTCTCCGTGGTTTTCGGCCACTGCATTTAAACGGTCGAGCAATGTGCTCAAAGCTGCTTGGAGTTCTGCAGACATCAGCTGACTTCCTTGCAGGCCCGGTAAACGTCCTTCCATCCTGAGCGTTCCTTCACCACGGTTTCCAGGTATTCATGCCAGACCACCCTGTCCTGCACAGGATCTTTGACGATGGCCCCGACCAGCCCTGCAGCCACATCGTGGGGTCTCAGGACCGCATCTCCAAAGTGGGCAGCAAGACTCAGGCCCTGGCTCACCACAGAGATGGCCTCTGCAGTGGATAAGGTTCCAGAGGGGCTTTTCAGCTTGGTCTTGCCGTCTTCGGTGACGCCATTGCGAAGTTCGCGGAAGATGGTGACAATGCGGCGGATTTCTTCGAGGGCTGGGGGTTCGCTGGGGATTTCCAGGGCACGGCCCAGGTCCGTCACACGCTTCTGCACAATCTGGATTTCCTCTTCTGAGCTGTCTGGCACAGGAAGGATCACGGTGTTGAAGCGGCGTTTCAGTGCGCTGGAGAGTTCATTGACCCCTTTGTCCCGGTTGTTGGCAGTGGCGATCACATTGAAGCCCTTGACCGCCTGGATTTCGGTGTTGAGTTCCGGAACAGGGAGGGTTTTTTCGGAGAGCACGGTGATCAGGGTGTCCTGCACGTCGCTGGGAATGCGGGTCAGTTCTTCAATTCGGCACAGTTTGCCGTCCTGCATGGCCCGCATCATGGGACTGTCCACCAGAGCGGCACGGCTTGGACCTTCGGAGAGGAGTCGGGCGTAATTCCAGCCGTAGCGGATGGCTTCCTCGCTGGTTCCAGCGGTGCCCTGAATCAAGAGGGTGGAATCACCGGAAATCGCAGCAGCAAGGTGCTCAGACACCCAGCTTTTTGCCGTTCCAGGCACACCATAAAGCAACAGGGCACGGTCGGTGGCAAGGGTGGACACCGCAATTTCCATCAGGCGACGGCTGCCCACGTATTTTGCACTGATCTCGGTGCCGTCTGGGAGTTGCCCGCCCATCAGGTAGGTGATCACTGCAGAGGGGCTGAGTTGCCAGCTTGGGGGTTTTGGACGGTCATCAAAGTTTTTGAGGGCAGCGAGTTCGTGGGCAAATTGTTTTTCGGCGTGCTGGCGTAAGACGTCACTCATGGTTGAATTCTCCTGTCGTGTACAGCTTTGTTCTGGGTCGTTGAGGGGGCGGTTAAATCGCTCAGATCTCCCGATGCATCCTGATGCGCAGGTCAATCAGGTGTTCCACCTGTCCGTAGCTGGGATGCGCCATCACGGCTTGCTGTAGGGTTTCCGGGTGCAGGTAAAGGGCCATCTGGTGCAGGTAGCGCTCCAGTTCGTACTGCCTGCTGTAATTGTTGGTGTTCAGGTTTTTGAGCTGTTTGGAGTAAACGTGCAGCACCTGCAGTGAGAGGTCCGCGGTCCAGGGACGGTGGCTCCTGAGCACTGCCACATCGGGCAGGCGGTCTTTTGACATCCAGTCTCTGAGCAGGCGTTCATGCTGCGTGGCAGGATAAAACTCCAGCATCAGGGTTCCGGTGTAGGCCTGGATCACATCCAGCCAGTCCAGATTGCGGTTCATCTTTGCCGCTTCCGTGAAGGCAGGAAGCAGGTGCTTGCCCCAGTCCTTGTTCTGGGCAGCAAGTTCCCAGAAGTCTTTGGCAGAAAGGGCAAAGTGCCGGGTCCAGAAGTCAGGGTTCACCTTCTGAACCACCTGCACCAGCCAGTACCCCTTATCGCCAAGACCATAGATCTGGCTTTTCTCCTGGATGCCGTCCAGCTTCCAGTCTTCAGGGAGGGCATCTGGAAGTTGCACATCCAGCACAAAATCAGCGTGTCCCTGCATTTTCTTGAGCACACTGAGCTTCACAGGTTTTTTGACCAGAAGCGTGGTGGCCCGGTCCTGCATGCGTTTCTGGTAGGCCGAATCTGGAAGACAGGCCAGGAGGTCTGCGGCAGCCTCCCTGACCCCTTTTGATCGGTCCTGCAGGGCCTGGGCCAGGAAGGGTTCATCTTCTGCAGAAAGCCCGATTTCAAGGGATTTCAGGAAGTGCTCGCGGTCTGCAGCTTTTTCCTGTTTCCAGCTTTCTTCCAGCAGGCTTCTGGCCTGGGCAGGGTCGGTCTGGCGCAGGTTTTCCAGGTGTTTGCGGCGTTCCTGCGGCAGACCCTCCTCCCACACTCTGGTGCTGCCCTGCACCTGCACGGCCCACTTCCAGCGGGGGTTCTGGTGGGAAAGCCAGTTGCCCCGCTCCCCCATCACTTTTTCAAGGTGGGGCCTGAGCTCCGTGTCAAAGGTGGCAGCTTCGAACAGTCGGGGCAGCAGAGCGTGGGGCACACGCCAGCGTCTTTTCTGCAGCAAATCCAGGGCTTCAGGGAACAGCAGGTCAGAGGTGGCCTGCACCATCTGCAGCAGGGAGGCGGCAGCAGGGCTGCATTCTGCCAGCACCTCTGGAGCTGCTGCTTCTGTGTGCTGGGTGGGGGCAGAGCGTGTTTCACGGCCCACCCTGAGGTAAGTTCCCAGTGCAGCAAGTGCATGCAGGGCCTGTGTTTCTGGGGTGCCCTCTGCAAATGGCAGTCCCTCAGGGAGCGCAGGTGCATCGGACTGTCTGGCCGTTCCGAGCAGCACCTGTTTTTTCAGGGTTTCCCAGGCAGCGGTCACACTCATGGGTTGCCTCCTTTGAGGGGAATCACGGTGCCTTCTGCCAGGGCACTGAGGGGTGAGAATGTTTCACCGTTGTACACCCCGAACAGCGAAATCGGGTGGCCTCCAGAAACCGACAGCAGGGTCCAGAAATCATGGTCATAGGTGGAGGTGATGAGCAACTGCCCTTCCTGATCTTTGAACAGGGGTCCACTTTCAGGTTTGCTGATGGTGATGCCTGAAATGAGGGCCGGGAAGGTGATCATCCAGGGGTTCTGGCCCACTGCAGCAGCGTAACCATCGAGCATCCCATTGAGGTTCTGGTAGGCTTCTGGCTCCGCATCGGTCATCATCACACTGGATTGTTTGACCAGTGCCCTGAGGGGAAAACTGCTCACGAAATACACCATCTCGGCATAAAGCACACTGCCAACCGCGTAAACGGCATTGAAACTGGGCTGCCCGTGGGCGTAATCCAGCACCAGCGCGTATTTCTGGGAGTTCAGACCATAAAAATAGGTCTGGCGGGACCACAGGCGCTCGTCAGGTTCGATGCGCTGTCCGATCACCAGCCAGTCGTCTTTGAGGCCGTCTTGCTCGAGCAAGGCTTTCTGGTCCTGGGTGAAGCCAATGGCCGTTTTCACGTCCTGCCTGAACAGTTCAGGGAGGGTGTCCAGACGCTCATATGCCTGCAGCAGCAAAAAAAGATCCCCAAGTTGCCGCATGACACCTCCGGGGAAGTCCTGCCCGTGGGCACTGAAATCCAGTTGGCGGACCATTCTGGCCAGTCCCGGGGCCTGCGCATCAATCAGGCGGCGCTCCATGTTCTCCCTGTCCCTGAAGGTCTGGGGATTCACCTGGGCCAGGCCCGTATGGATCAGGTCGGAGAGCCAGATCCTGAGTTCCTGGATGCCCCCTTCAACTTTGTTTTCACGGGCCTGTTGACGTTTGGCCTGCTGTTCCTGGTTGACGGGCTTTTCTTCTTTTTCCTTTTTGGCGGCCTGCTTTTCCTTGCGCCCCTCGATCCATTCCGTCACCCATTCTGGAGCGGTGGTGTCTTTCAGGAGCGCCGGAGATGTGGCGTACATCAGCATCAGTCCGATGGCGTGCTTGCAGGGAAATTTGCGGCTGGGACAGGAACACTTTGTGGTTAAATCGCTAAAATCCACCCGGGTCTGGTAGGGCTTGCTGCCACTGCCCTGGCATTCTCCCCACAGGGCCTGTTCGTTTGCCCCGAGGGTGACCCATTTTTTGGGACCGCTGAGGCCACGTCCGGCTTTCTGCGAGGCATCATCTGGAGCAAGGCTGAGCACCTGAGCTTCTGTCAATTGCACAATAACCTCTCTTGTTATGTTATATACAAAATCCACCCTGTTGGCAAGATGGAATGCTCACCCGCATGCTGCTGATCAGGCTCTATCATAAAACAGACATGAAAAGAATCCTTGCACTCGCTCTTGCCAGCCTCGGGGCAGCCCAGGCCCAGCTCATGAATCCACCGGAATTTATCCTGAATTCCAGCTTTTTTCAGGGGCATCAGAAGGCAGCAGACGGCAGCTACAAAAAAGGCTTCAACACCCTGAAACTGACCAGCAAAGCCGGTCTGGTTTTGAAAGCCGAATACACCAGCAACAACACCAACCTGCAAACCGCTGCACAGCTGATTGCTTACCTGACCGGCTATGGGGAAAGCTTTGAAGAACCCGTCCTGAATTTCCTCAAGCAGAACCAGAAAGAGCTTTCCAGAGGGGTGTCCGTGCTGGATCAGGACAGCCAGTACAACATCAGCGTGGTGCAGCAAAGTGGTCTGCTGGGGCTCTCTGTGGAGCGTCACCAGTTTCCGGAATCCACCTTCCCGAAAAATGTGCCCACCTATGGTGATCCTAAAGCAAAAGTGGCCATTCGCATCCTCAGCGATTACCAGTGCCCCTACTGCCAGAGGCTGGCCACCACCGTGCTGTCCAGCTGGAAAAAGCAGGCTGGCAGCCTGGGCATCAAGATCGAGCACCACCACTTTCCCCTGAGTTACCACCAGAACGCCTTCCCTGCAGCAGAAGCCGCCGAGTGTGCCAACGCACAGGGCAAATTCTGGGAATTTACAGATGCCGCATTTCAGGACTGGAATTGGACCAAAAAACCTGTTCCTGATGCCCTCAAAGACTTCTCCAGAATGGCAGGCAAACTCAAACTGGACACCAAAAAGTTTGACCGTTGCCTGGCCACCCACCAGTTCAAGGATCGGGTGAATGAAGGGCTCAAAACAGGCCAAGCCGCCAGACTCACCGGAACCCCCTCGGTGTATGTGGGTGGGTTCAAAGTGGTGGATTACAACAACTGGAAGGAAATGATGACCCTGATTCAGCTGTCCCAGTAAAAAACCAGGTCTTTTTGCAGAAGTGGGCAGTTTGGCCACTTCTTTTTGTTTTCTGAAGCAAATCAAGGCAATAAGCCATATGACAGGGACATTCCTGGTGGGAGGTTCGGCTAGAATCATTCAAATGGGCAGCAAATATTTCTGCCTGCACTGGAGGATGGAATCGAATGAAGAAATGGATGGCATTGAAAATGGCTCTGGTCTGTGCACTGCTTGCCGGAACCAGTGAAGCGCAATTTCTGCAGAATGAGAAACAGTTCGCCGCCGATCTCCTGTTGCAACCTGTTGCTGGCCAGACTGGGGTCTATAAAAACAAGTATTACAAGGCTTATGTGACCTCAAAAAAAGGTCTGGTGACCGGGGCAAGTTTCGTCTTCAATGGCGAAATGCAGTTCAGGGACCTGAGCAGCATCGTGAATTACCTCTTTGATGACCTGTATTTCGAAGAAGAACGTGACCTGATCAAAGAGTGGAACAGCCATGTTCAGAACATCCGGTCCAGAGACGGTTACAGCTTCACAGATGATTCTCTGGGGTACCAGTTGAACCTGCAAGGCAAGGACAGCAAAAGTTATGTTCTGAAAATGAACCTGATTTCCCGCGATCTCAAAAGTTTCCCTGAGGATGCCGTGGTTTATGGTGATCCTGCAGCAAAAGTCAGTGTGCAGATCTTCAGTGACTTCCAGTGCCCTGCCTGCAAGATGCTGTCTTCAGAGGTGCTGGAAAAGTGGAAAACCACCCTTCCTGCCCAGGGTGTGAACATCAAGTACTACCACTATCCCCTGGATTACCACAAGAACGCCAACCCTGCAGCCCTGGCTTCCGAGTGCGCCCGGGATCAGGGCAAATTCTGGGAGTATGCTGAATACCTCTTTGAGACCACCGGATGGCTGCGCAAAACCGGAAATGACCTGACAGAAAGCCTGATCGGTCTGGCAAATCGCACAGGACTCGATGCAGCAGCATTCAAAACCTGCTATGAAACCGCACAACACCAGGACCGCATTGACCAGCACATCAAGGCCGGAGATCAGGTCAAGGTGTGGGGCACCCCCTCTGTGTATGTCAATGGCGTTCCCTTTGGCAACTGGGATGATTTCAGTCGTCTGGGTGCTTTGATTCAACTGGCAAAATGAGTCCTCTGTCTTCTCAGTCTGAGCGAACCTCAGGCTTTTTTGTGCGTCTCAGACATTAAAACTCAATAAACTTGACAATACTATACTCAACTTATATTATTGAGTTAATGAAGTTGAGCGTGTCTCAATCTGTCGTTCCCCGTAGAAAATCTGACTGCCAGCGTGCAGCGGTTTTTTTACCCTGAGAAACAGGAGGTTCCATGAATCCCGAGCGTTTCACCGAAAGCGCTTTGCAGGCGTTTCAGGAGGCCCAGCAGCTGGCGACCCAGAACCAGAACCAGCAGATTGCTCCCCTCCACCTGCTGATTGCGCTGCTTTCTGACCCCAACAACCACAAAGTCGTAGAGCTGGCCGGAGGCAATGCCACCGCTGCCCTCAACATCCTGCGCGGAGACCTCTCCAAACTGCCCAGGGTGAGCAGTGGTGCAGGCATGTATCTGGAAGCAAACGTCCCCAATGCTTTCAACAAAGCAGAAGAGATCGCCAAGGAGCTGCAGGACAGTTTCATTGCCGCTGACACCTTCCTGGTGGCTGTGGCCAGCGAGTACAGAGGCCGCGCCCTGCCCTCCTACAAAGACCTGAGACAGGCTTTGAACAAAGCCCGAGGAGGCAAGACCGTGAGCACCAAAACCGCCGAGCAAACCTTTGACGCGCTGGAAAAATACGGCCTGGACCTGACCGAGCGTGCCAGAGAAGGCAAGCTGGACCCTGTGATTGGCCGCGATGAGGAAATTCGCCGCAGCATGCAGATCCTGCTTCGCCGCACCAAAAACAACCCCGTATTGATCGGTGAACCCGGTGTCGGGAAAACCGCCATTGCAGAGGGCCTCGCCCAGCGCATCGTCAAAGGGGATGTCCCTGAGGGCCTGAAGAACAAGCGCATTGTGACCCTGCAGATGGGCAGCCTGCTTGCCGGAGCAAAATACCGGGGTGAATTTGAAGAGCGCCTGAAAGGCGTGATTCAGGAGGTCATCGACAGTGCAGGTGAAGTGATCCTGTTCATCGACGAGATCCACACCATCGTGGGCGCAGGCAAAGCCGAAGGTGCCGTGGATGCAGGCAACATGCTGAAACCCGCCCTGGCCCGTGGTGAACTGCACCTGATCGGGGCCACCACCCTCAAAGAGTACCGCGAGATCGAAAAAGACGCTGCTCTGGAACGCCGTTTCCAGCCCGTGTTTGTGGAAGAGCCCTCTGTCGAGGACACCATCTCCATCCTGCGTGGGATCAAGGAGCGTTACCAGCTTCACCACAACGTGGAAATCACCGACCCGGCACTGGTGGCCGCAGCAACCCTGTCTCACCGCTACATCTCGGACCGCCAGCTTCCAGACAAGGCCATCGACCTGATCGATGAGTCTGCGGCAAGACTCCGCATGGCGCTTGAATCCAGCCCCGAGCAGATTGACGCTTTAGAGCGCCGCAAACTGCAGCTGGAAATCGAACGGGAAGCCCTCAAGAAGGAAAAAGACGAGGAATCCCAGAACCGCCTCCTGGATCTGGAGCACCTGCTGAAAGACATCACCGAGGATCTGGCACAGCTGAAAACCCGCTGGGAATCCGAGCGTCAGGAACTGGGAGAGATCAAGCAGAAACGTGAACAGCTTGACAAGATCCGCACCGAAATTGAGCAGGCCGAGCGCAACTACGACCTGAACAGGGCCGCAGAGCTGAAATACGGCAAGCTGCCCGTGCTGGAAAAAGAAGTGCTGGATCTGGAGAAGAAACTCAAGAACGCCGAGTTCGCCCACCAGCAGGTCACCGATGAGGACATCGCCTCGATTGTCTCCCGCTGGACCGGGATTCCGCTCGAAAAACTGATGCAGGGTGAGCGTGAAAAACTGCTGACCCTCGAAGACGAGCTGCACAAGCGCGTGATCGGGCAGCATCAGGCGATCCAGAGTGTTGCAGATGCGGTGCGCCGTGCCCGTGCAGGACTGAATGACCCCAAACGTCCCCTCGGGAGCTTCATCTTCCTGGGCCCAACGGGGGTCGGCAAGACCGAGCTTGCCAAAGCCCTTGCCTCTTTCCTGTTTGACACCGAAGATGCCCTGGTGCGCCTCGACATGTCCGAGTACATGGAAAAGCACAGCGTGTCTCGCCTGATCGGGGCCCCTCCTGGATATGTCGGTTACGAGGAAGGCGGACAGTTGACCGAGGCTGTGCGCCGCAGACCTTACAGCGTGATCCTGCTTGACGAGGTTGAGAAGGCCCACCATGATGTGTTCAACACCCTGCTGCAGGTGCTTGATGATGGTCGCCTGACCGATGGCCAGGGCCGCACCGTGGATTTCCGCAACACCGTGATCATCATGACCAGCAACATCGGCTCGCACCTGATTCTGGACGCCGCCCAGCATGGGGGCATCAGTGAAGCCACCAAGCATCAGGTGATCGGTGAACTGCAACGGGCCTTCCGCCCCGAGTTCCTGAACCGTGTGGACGACATCATCGTGTTCGATGCCCTTGCTGCCGAAGACCTGCGCCGCATCGTGGACATTCAGCTTTCTGGCCTGAGGAACCGCCTCTCTGAGCGCCGCGTGACCCTCACCCTCACGGATGCTGCCAAAGACCATCTGGCACGCATTGGTTATGATCCCCAGTTTGGTGCCCGTCCCCTGAAACGGGCCATCTCCCGCGAGATCGAGACCCCGCTTGCCAGAGAGATCCTGTCAGGCAAGGTGCCAGACAACTCACAGATGGTGATCGATTTCCATGACGGTCGTCTCCTCTTCAACCCGCAACTTGTGAATTAGAGGAAATCACTCAAAACCCTGAGAGCCAGGCTCTCGGGGTTTTGTTTATTTTTTACAAAAAGGTAACAGCTTTACAGATGAAAAGCAGGTTTGCGATAAATTTTACTGGATACAATTTGTACTTTTTCAGGCAAATTCTGTATGCAATTGATTTTCTATGCATCGAATGAGATGGTTCCTCACAAAAAGCCCCAGTCTTGGCATTTCATGTGTTTCTTGTTAGAATCACTCGTCTATACCTCAGGCAGGTAGGAGAAACACCATGAAAAAAATAGCAATCGGCGCACTGCTTCTGCTGGGAGCAGCACAGGCCACTGATGCACCTTCACAAATGGACGACGGCGGAAGCGGTGGGAAAACCCTGCACATCGCCATCGTTGGCCCTTACAGCAAAAACGACCCTGTTGCTGAACAGATCCGCATGGCCACCGAACTGGCCCTCGAAGAAGCCAAAGACTACATCAGCGTCAACTTCGGCTGGCACCTCGACACCATCACCGTGGACGACGAGGACAACCTGAACAGCGTGAGCAAGGTGCTGAAAAAACTCAGTGCCGACAACCGTCTGGTCGGAGTCGTTACCGCCTCCAACTCGGACATCACCGCTGCACTCGTGGAGCAGCTTTCCAAGGACAGAATCCCGGTGATCTCCTCCACCGCCACCTCCAACAGCCTCACCGAGCGCAACTTCCTGAACTTCAACCGTCTGATTCCCCGGGAATCCACCCAGGGCGCAGTGGTTGCGGACTTCATGAAAAAATCCCTGAGTGCCAAAAAAGTCTACATCCTGAACGACAAAACCAGCACTGGAGAGGACCTTGCCACTGCGGTGCGCAGCAACCTGACCCAGGACAAGGTGGAAGTGGTCAGTTACGACGGCATCCCCGACAAAACCTACTTCGCTCCCACCCTCATCAAGATCAGGAACTACAAACCCGATGTGATCTTCTATGGGGGCAACGCAGAACTGGGCGCAGAACTAGTGAAAGCCCTCAGAGACGCAGACATCAGCACCCCCTTTGTCGGCGGAGCAGGTCTGGACACCCCCACGTACACCAGACTGGCTGGAAAGGCTGCTGTGGGCACCTACTTCAGCACCGTGGTCGGGCCCATTGAAGGTTACGCCTATGCCGACGACTTCCTGAAGAACTTCAAAAAGACCTACAAAAAAGAAGCGACAGGCTGGGCCATCCTGGCTTACGACTCTGCCAAAGTCATGATCAAGGGCATTGCCAGAGCCGCCGTGATGCGTGACACCGACCTTGGAAAAGTCCCCAGCAACAATGCCATCATGGACGGCATCCGTGGCCTCAGTGCCCAGGACCTCGCCACCGGAGATGTGCGCTTCAACAAGAAGGGGGACCGCTCTGGCACCACCCTGTTCATCATGAAAGTGGGCACCAACCTGGAACCCACCATGATTCGCAAAGTGGGCGCAGAGCAGTAGGGGCGTGCCGCTGGCTCGGCCTCAATCAGGGCCGCTGGCTCGCCCAGACCATCAAATCCCCAGAGAAAAAGACAGCAGAGCACCCCTGTGCTTTTGCATCCTACACCTGCAAAGGCCAGAGCTTCTGTTCTGGCCTTTTGCTTCTGCTGGCTCCTGAGGGAAAGTCATCCAGGATTTCTGCCTACAGGGACGAGCCTGTGGCCCGTCCCTACTTCTTCAACTCCACCAATACCGTTTCATATTTCTCTGCCACCGATTTGACGGTCCCCACACCTTCCACCACCCAGCTGGTGGATTCGGTCACCACAGGCTTCATGAAATCGAGCACCGGGATGGTCATGCCCTCGGGGGTCTGGTTGCCTGCGGCCTCCAGGCTGGCTTTCATGGCTTCCAGCATCGGGCTGGTGAAAGAGGTGGTGATTCTGGATTTCAGCTTCCAGGCGGTGAAGGTTCCGGCGGGAACGGTGACGGTTTCCTGACCCACCACTTCCTCTTCGCCTTTGAGGTTGAAAGTCATGTCCATGCCTTCGGTGGAGCCCATGAAGCTGTACTCGTAGGACCATTTTGTGCCCACATTCCAGGTGCCCAGCGGCCAGCGGCTGCCTTTCACATTGGTGTTGCTGACCTTGAAGCGCTCCATGCCAGGGCCGCTCATGCGCTGGTCATTGAGGGACATGTAGCCATTTTCGGTGCAGGTCCAGTTGGAGGTGAGGGTGTTGCCATCGCTGAACTTCATGCGCTGGGTGAAACTTTCTGGTCCCACTTCAAGGTAGGTCTGCTGGTAGGTGGTGGCGGGGGTTCCGGTGTTCTGGTAGGTCCAGACCCAGCCTTCTCGCACCGGGAAATAGGGGCTGTCGCATTTGGCCTGGGCCACGCCCAGCAGCAGAAGACCGACACCCAGCATTTTTTTCAGCATACGTCCTCCTTTGTTCCCCTCAGGATAGGGGGCAGCACAAAACACAGGTCTTAAACCGTTTTCCTAACATTATTAAAACTCTGCCTGCTCTTTTTTTGCATCAGCACAGAAAAAAAGCATGAAGTGTGCTCATATGGACTGGAAAAGCCAGAGGAAATTTCCTCTGGCTCAAAGGGAGCAGGTTTTTCAGGCGTGCTGCTCTGACTGCCTGGCCTGAATGATTCTGGCCTGCAGGTGCTGGGGCACTTCGGCGTAATTGTTGAATTTCACCGAGTAGGCACCGCGACCGCCTGTGATGGAGCGCAACTGGGCACTGTATTCCTGCAGTTCGGATTCGGGAACGAGGGCCCGGACCACGGTCAGGTTGCCGTCGGTGTCCATGCCCAGAATCTGTGCCCGTTTGCCCTGCAGGTCGGAGAGCACATCGCCCATGTTGGCTTCAGGGATGTACACGTTCAGTTGCAGGACGGGTTCCATCAGGATGGGCTGGGCTTTGCTCATGGCTTCCCTGAACGCCAGTCCTGCGGCCATCTTGAAGGCGATGTCCGAAGAGTCCACTTCGTGGTAGGAGCCGTCATAAACGACCACTTTGATGTTCTGCACGGGGTATCCGGCCAGTGCCCCTTTGGCGAGGCTTTCTTCCACCCCTTTGTGAATGCTGGGGATGTACTTGCTGGGCACCACCCCACCCACAATTTCAGAGGCAAATTCAAAGGTTTCCGCGCTGGGTTCCAGGCGCAGCCAGCAGTCTCCGTACTGGCCGTGTCCTCCGGTCTGCTTTTTGTATTTGCCCTGCGATTTGGCAACACTCTTGATGGTTTCGCGGTAGGCAATTCTGGGTTTGGTGGTGGTGACATTGACCCCGAGCAGGGCAAGTTCTTCGATGGCCAGGTTCAGGTGCATGTCGCCCAGGCCTGAAAGCACCATTTCGCCGGTTTCGGGGTTGCGGCCAAATTTGAGGGTGGGATCATCGTCGAGGAGTCGGCCCATCTGGGTGGTCAGTTTGTCCTCATCCTGGCGGGTTTTGGGGTGCAGGGCCACCGAGACCACGGGGTCAGGCAGGTGCAGGGGGCCATAGTCGATGTGGTGATGCGGATCACAGAGGGTTTCTCCGGTTTTCACATCGCTGATCTTGGTGAGGGCCCCAATCATGCCAGCGGTCAACTCTGGAACTTCCTGCAGGTCCTTGCCGTTCAGGCAGTACAGGTGGGCAGGGGTGACGGTGGTGCCACGGGAGCAGTTGTAGATGGGCTGGCCGGGTTTGAGGGTACCGGACCACACCCGCACGTAGGCCACTTTCCCCAGGAAGGGATCGGTGGACGAGCGGAAAACCCTGGCACTGAAAGGCGCATCGGGGGTGGGAGGGCGGGTCTGTCCATCCACGGCCACAAAAGGAGGTCTTTCTGCTGGTTCCCGCTCGATGGTGACCAGCAGATCCAGCAGGGCATCCACCCCCACCATTGTGGTGGCAGAGACAGGAATCACCGGGTCGATCTGACCGGTCTTGAAAGCGGTGAGGAGGGCACGGTTCAGTTCCTGCAAGGTGACTTCTTCATCTGCGAGGTAGCGCTCGATCAGTTCCTCATCGGTTTCCACAATGCGTTCAACAAGTTTTGCCCGGTATTCCTGCACCTGGTCTTCGTAACCAGATGGGATGTCCACAATCTGGCCTCCAATGTAGGCTTTGCGGGACAGCAGGTCAATCACGCCAGAGAAATCTTTTTCACTGCCGATGGGGAGGTGTGTGGCGACCACAGGGCCAGAGATGGAGGTTTCCAGGCTGCTGAGGGTTTCAAAAAAATCCGCGCGATCCCGGTCCATTTTGTTGACGGCGATGATGCGCGGCATTCCGAACTCGTCGGCGGTCTTCCACACCCTTTCGGTGCCCACCTCCACGCCCGACACCGCACTGACCACCACCAGGGTGTTGTCTGCACTGCGCAGGGCTCCACGGATCTCACCCACAAAGTCGGAGAACCCGGGCGTGTCGAGCAGGGTGACCTGACTCTCATGCCAATTGAAAGGGAGCACCGATGTGAAAATGCTCATCTGGTGCTCCTGTTCGAGGGTTGTGTGGTCCGAGGCCGTGTTTTTCTGCATCACCGATCCCAGACGTTTCAATTGTCCGGCCCTGTAGAGCATGGCCTCTACAAGACTGGTTTTGCCTACCCCGCTGTGCCCCACCACCGAAACATTAAAGCGCATAACGCCTCCTCGGGAAATGAGCCGCCCTCCAGCCTGCTGTCTCAGGTGCTGCGTGTAAATGTATGCAATTTGCCAGACAGGCGTCTCGAAAACTGGGCTATGTGTTGGACTGCCGAGAATGTGACTGACTGTGTACGAGCATCATACAACTTTCTTACAGGGCAAAACTCCCGGCTTGATTACAGCTGAGGGTTGCCTCAATGCTCCCGGGATGTTTGTCCTGTGATGGCTCATCTTTTTCATTTTCTTTTGCTGTCTCACACAATAAAAGCTGAGGATCAGCTGAAAACTAAAGGTTTGCTTAAAAAAATATCCGCTCCCAGAGAATTAAAATTTGTTTTAACAACTGCAATAAAACTGTCAGGAACTTTTCTTAGAATAGAGGTAACTCAGATCTGAGGGTGAGGCCCCACCTCCACACACATCATCACCGGGCACCTTGTCCAATGATCCGCAGCCTGCAAAGGAGGACCGTATGAAAATCGAAACGATCACACTAGAAGTCCTGGCGGATCAGCGCGAAGAATTACGCTCTGAATCGGACGAAGAAACCCAACGTCAGGCAGCCATCGCCTCTCTGGCCCACCTCGATCCTGAAGCTGTTTTCGATCACCTGCAATCCCTCGACAACCGCATGCGCCGTTCCCCCAGACAGCAAACCACCCTGCAATGCTAACTTCCGTCTTCTCGCAGGGCAGCACGTAAGAAATCCCGAGTCTTGAGCAATCAGGCTCGGGTTTTTTCTTTGGCTTCACCTTCCCCTGCCCTCAGGGCCTGAATGGTTCTGCGAAGAGGCTCTGGGATGGGCACACCTGCCCGGGCCATCTGTTCCACAATCGAAAACAGTTCATTTCCAAGCAGGATGTAGGTGACGGCATTTCTGAGGCTCTGGTCCTGCCCGAGCACCTGATCGATCTGGTGGGCAGCGGTGAGGAGCATCCAGAGCAGCAGTTTTTTCAGCAGGGTTCTGGAGGCTTTTTCTGCCCTGGATTTCGGGCGGATGAAGTGCACCAGAACACGGGTGAGCAGGTCCAGGACCATCAGGATGAACAGGGCAGAGAGGGTGGGATGTGCAGGGCCAAGAACCCAGAGAAAGATGTTTTCCACAGACAGCATAAAGCTCCTTTCTCAGCATCTTGCAGCTGATGTTCTGTCTTGAATGGATTGTCAGGGGTGATTTCGCTATTTACATAACCCAGTTTAGCACTATAATGCTAAATAGCAAGATCCGTCATTTCCCTGATGGTGTTCCTCCGTCAAACCTTCTAGCATTGTGATACTGAAGAGGTCTCTATGCCCCCCAGAACCCGCACCCCCCGAGACATCCCCCGCTGGGCCGACGCACTCCGCATGCGCCGCAGTGCCCTTGGGCTGTCACAGGATGAAGTGGCCCAGCGTTCCCAGGATGGCCTGGCCCAGCGCACGGTTTCGGCCCTGGAAAATGGCACCATCGACCTCAGAGACCTCTCTGTGGGCCGCCTGCTTGCCCTGGCAAGAGCCCTGGGGTGGACCCTGTACGACCTGCAACAGGCCACCCGCCTGGACCTCGGCATCGAGACCCCTGAAGGCAGGCTCTCCCCTGCTCCGGTTCGCACCTTTCCCCTCTATCCCCTTGAAGAAGCCAGCAAACCCCTCAGCCAGATGAAACCTTTCCCTGAGTATCCAGCTCCGGTGTGGGCCAGAGATGCCTGTCCTGGGCTCTGTGTCTTTTTTGAAGGACACCATCCGGTGACGGGGGGCAAACTGCATTACATCGACACCACGGACCACCACCCCGAACCCGACCATGCCTATTTGATCGTGTACCAGGACATTCCCCAGATTTGTGACTATCAGGAAACCTCATCCCGAAACGGCAGCATCGGTATTTTTGTGTCCAGAAGTGGTCGCTTCATTCCCCCCGAAGACAGCCAGGTGGTGGGCCGCCGTTACCTGCTCAGCAGCATTGAACGCGCCTGAACCCCATTGACAGGAGACCCCCGTGCACCGATTCAGCAAAACCAGCCTGCCCGCCCATTCTGTTCACCGCAAAATCATTGTGCCACTCTATGCTTTTGCCCTCGCCAGTGAGCCTGTGGATGGCAGCCCTCTGGAAAAACATGGCCGGGCACAGGTCCTGGAAGAGCATTACAAACCGCATTATGTCTACTTCACTGTGCAGGGGAACAGCATGGACAATGGCACCGAGTTCTCCATCCTGGACGGAGACACGCTGGTCGCCGACACCAGCGACCTGAATGCCCGCCAGAACCACATTTACCTGTGGGACATCCCCGGAGTGGGACCCTGCATCAAGATGCTGGGCTGGCATGACGACCTCGGGGCCTGCCTGATCAGCCTGAACCCGGAGCACCGCCCGTTCATTCCGCTGGATGGAGCAAGGCCCATTGGCAGGGTGATTGGCAAGCTTTTGCCCTCGGGAACTGTCATTTATATCCGCTAAGAACAGGCGTTGAAGATCAGGGAAACTTCCTATACCCGCACGGGAAGCAATCTTTTACAATTTTCTTACAGATCAAGAGCTTTCTTCTCTGGACCCCACCTGCTCCTCCCCTCAGGTGGGGGATTCGCTATCATGGGCCCATGCAAGACTTTCGAACCCAGGATTTACAGCAGATTTTTGATCAGGCTGAACCCGAGCATCAACCCATGCTTTCAATGCTGAAATCCAGCCCTCAGGACTGCTGGATGTTGAAGGTCGAAGGACAACCTGCAGGTGCAATCTGGGTCAGTGCTCCCTACGAGGGGGTCTCTCAATTCTGGATGTATTTGTTGCCCGAACATCGAGGAAAAAAACTTGCACAAAAGCTCTGGGCGCAGGTTCAGGAGCAAGCAAAAACAAAAGAAAGCCATGCTCTTGAAGCCTATCGGCCTTCAGAAAAATGGCTGGCAGAAAAAGCCCTTGCTCTGGGCTTTCAGGAAGCGGGGGCATACCATTTGCTGAGCTGGCCTGCACCTCCCCAGAAAGCGCTGCCAGAAGGCTTCGAAATCCAGTCTTATGCAGAGGTTCAGAAGGATGACCTGCTCCTCAAAATGCTGGAAACCGCCTATGCAGGTCAGCACGGGCACCAGATCCCCACACCAGAAACGGTAGAACTGCTCCTGGAAAGCGTTTCTCCAGAACACATCTTCCTGCTCAAACATCAGGAAGAATGCATTGGCATCACCCGACTGGAAATGTGGGAGGGCACCCATGTGCTGGACGCTCCAGGTCTTGTGCCTGCTTTCAGAACCCCTGAACTGGCCCTTGCCCTGGTCTCCCAGGTCAGCCAGAACCTGCAGGGCTTTCAGATGTCTTCCTGGGGTGAGAGCCCAGCTTTGCTGCAGGCCTATCTGGATGCTGGAGCCACAGTGGTCGAAAGGACCCCTTTTCTGGTCAAAGCTCTAGAACCATGATTTCTGCCTGAGAGACAGATCGGGCTTCTGTAACGAGACGTTCTGGATGTTGCCCAATAGCGGGTGAGGCATGCGTCTTGTGATGTACCAGATGCCTGCAAAGGGGTGAGCCGACGGCCCGCCCCTACAGATGTGAATCCAAATGTCTGCCTTCTGTCTTCTGCCTTTGGCTCTCGGCAATGCACCATCCACCCCTTAAACTGAATGAATCCAAATCCCCTCCCCGCGTGTCTCTATGTTTGATGCGCACCCAGGCCTCAGACCTCTTCTCTGTTTCGATGTGTGGTGGGACCCCCTGATGGACTCCGAAACCCAGCTGATCCTCAAACTGTCCAGAGGGGACGAAAACGCCCTCAGGGACCTCCATGACCTGCTGAAGGGTCGGGTGTACACCCTGGCCCTGGAGATGCTGAAAAGCCCCCAGGACGCAGAAGAGGTCCTGCAGGACACCTTTGTGAAGCTGTACCACCATGCCAGGGAATTCAGCCCGCACATCCATGCTCCCCGTGCCTTCATCTACACCATTGCCCGTCGGGAGTGCCTGAACCGCATCCGTGCCCAGAAGGCCCGGCCCCTGAACGCAGGGCTGGACCTGACCGAGCACGACCACCTTGCCTCCACCCCTTTTTCTGACCCCGAGGACCGGGTCACGGTAGACCACGCCATGAACCACCTGAACGCGCTTGACCAGCACCTGATTCACGACGCCTTCTTCGAGGGGTACACCCACGATGAACTCTCCAGCCGCTACCGGCTTCCGCTCGGGACCATCAAGACCCGATTGCGGCGTGCCCTCTCGGCCATGAAAAAAGCACTGGAGGGGAAAGGATGACCCACCCACGTGACCACCTGATCAGCTACGTGCTCGGTGAACTCCCCGAAACCGAACGGCAGGCCATGGAAGAGCACCTGCTGGATTGCCCGGTGTGCCGCAAGAAGGTGCTGGAATTGCAAGAAGGGATGGAGGTCCTGGTGGAAAAACTGCCAGAGCAGAAAGCACCGGACGTGTGGCCTGGGATTCAGGCACAGATCTCTGGTGCTTCCCGACAGGTTCCATCTTCCAGACCCCTGTGGACCCGCCCCTCCATGCTGGCAGCTTCCATTCTGGTGATGGGACTTCTGGGATATGGAACGGTGGCGTTCGTGCAGCACTACCAGTCCACCACCCTGGTTCGCCATTACGTGGAAATGGCTGTGCGAACAGAGACCATCAGGACAAAAGAAGGGCAAAACATCGCCAAAGTGATCTTCGCGCAGGATGGGAAAGCGCTGTTCGTTCCCATCTCGAAACCTCCAGCAGACCGGACCTATCAGGCCTGGGGACGGGTGGGAGGCACCCCTTTTTCACTGGGCCTCACCCGTGGAGAGCCCCTGGAAGTGCAGTACGTGGGCTTTGAACGGGTCGGACTCAGCATGGAACCCACAGGGGGCAGCGAGAAACCCACCCATCCCCTTGGTGGGATTGACCTGCTGTAAAGCTCACAGTGGACAGTTTTCAGTACAGAGAGATCCGGGGTGCTCTGGCCTGGTGCCCTCGGCTCTGGGCCCCTGGCGCTTGGCCTTCTGCCTTCCGCCCCTGCAGTCTCTGAATCCAAATCCTCCTCTCGCGTGTCTCTAGGGTTGGAGGTAGAAAACATGATGAAACACTTCTTGAGCTTTGCCCTGATGACCAGTGCCCTCGCCAGTGCCAGCAGCCTCGTGCAGTACCACGATGACGCGAAACTCGGACGCATCCTGACCGATGCCAGTGGCATGACCCTGTACATTTTCACCAGAGACACCGAAAACACCAGCAACTGTTACGACCAGTGTGCAGTCAACTGGCCCCCTCTGATGGTGCAGGATGCAAAAGAACTCCCTGAAGAACCTGGATATGGCACCACCACCCGCAAAGACGGCGCTCTGCAGGTCACTTACAACGGCTGGCCCCTCTACTACTGGGTCAAGGACCAGAAAGCCGGAGACACCACCGGACAGGCCGTGGGCAACGTCTGGTGGGTGGCCAACCAGCAACCCCTGATCACCGTGCAGAAAGACACGGCTCAGGGCAACGTGCTGGCTGGACCCAGCAACATGACCCTGTACATCTTCACCAAAGACGAGGGTACCACCAGCAATTGCTATGACCAGTGTGCGGTCAATTGGCCTCCCCTGCTGGTCTCGCACGGGTCCCAGCTGATGGGCACCTTCAAGAGCCGCCTGGGCGTGACCACCCGCAAAGACGGCGCTCTGCAGGTGACCATCGGAGGCAAACCTGTGTATTACTGGGTCAAAGACCAGAAAGCTGGAGACACCACCGGGCATGGGGTGGGGAACGCCTGGTGGGTCATTCAGGACGAAGCAGCCCAGTAAAGTCCCTTTAAGCAGGAAGAGCGTTCCAGAAGGAATTCTGGGGCGCTTTTTTATGGTCTATAAGTGCTCTAAGTGTTTTATAAGTGAAGGTCTGCTATCTTTACCG